>JACMLS010001060.1 GCA_014379485.1 Bacteroidia bacterium
AAAAGTAATGGATTTGAACAATTACTCTTACGAAATTATTTTTATAGACGATGGTTCAAAAGATGGTTCCTGGAAAGTAATTGAAAGCCTTTCACAAAAAAATGCATGTGTAAAAGGAATAAAATTTCGCCGCAATTACGGAAAGAGCGCTGCTTTGCATACAGGTTTTGAAGCCTGTAAAGGAAACGTAGTTTTTACAATGGATGCCGATCTGCAGGATAGTCCCGAAGAAATTCCTGACCTTTATAAAATGATCACTGTTGATGGTTTTCATTTGGTGAGTGGCTGGAAGAAAAAAAGATACGATCCTATTACAAAAACAATTCCTACAAAACTGTTTAATTGGGCCACGCGCAAAATGAGCGGAATAAAATTAAACGATTTTAACTGCGGTTTAAAAGCCTATAAATCTGACGTAGTAAAAAGTATTGAAGTGTTTGGCGAAATGCACCGCTACATTCCGGTAATTGCAAAATGGGCAGGTTTTGATAAGATTGGCGAAAAAGAAGTTGCTCACCGCGAACGTAAATACGGCACAACAAAATTCGGACTGGAAAGATTTATTAATGGTTTTTTAGATCTGATGACCATTACTTTCATTTCTAAATTCGGAAAAAGGCCCATGCACTTTTTTGGTTTTTGGGGAACCATGATGTTTATTTTTGGCTTTATTGTAACCCTCTGGATGGGTGCATCAAAACTTTACACGGTGTATGGGGCAAAAGGCACGGCTCCTTTAATTACAAGCAATCCCTGGTTTTTTATTGCCCTTGTTACAATGATCCTTGGAACGCTTTTATTTCTTACAGGTTTTATTGGCGAACTGATCTTAAGAAATTCTACAGTGAGAAATCATTATCTGCTCGAGAAGAAAATAAATATTGAATAAATAAGAATGAAAAAAAATTCTGCTTTATTTTTCTCACTTCAACCAGGTTTTAGCAGAACTTTTTTTTTACTTTTTATTTTTTACTTCTCACTTTTCACTTCTCTTAAAGCGCAGGTTTTTTTCAACTATCCCATTTCCAATTTCACGCCAAAACAATACGGCCCTTTACAGGCGCCGCAGAACTGGAGTATTACACAAAATAATGAAGGCCTAATTTATGTTGGGAATGACAATGGTGTAATGGAATACGATGGTTCTAACTGGGGTTTTCTTCCGGTAATTCTTGGTCAAAAAGTGTTTTCTGTTGCTGTTGATTCTAACAATACACTTTTTGTGGGAAGTTTTGGTCAGTTCGGATATTTTGAAAAAGACAAAAGAGGCAGTTCTTCTTATGTTTCTTTGCTTGATAAGGTGAAAAAAGAAGACAGGATCTTTACAAATATCTGGCGCATTTTTGCAACAAAAGACAAAGTTTATTTTCAGAGTACAGAAGCAATTTTTGTTTACGATTACAAAACAGTTTCTGTAATTCTTCCTGAATCAAGTTTTCACCTTGCTATGTGTGCAGATGGAATTGTTTATGCAAGAGACCGGCAAAAAGGCCTTGTAAAATTCATTGGCGCCAAAGCAGATCTTGTAAATAAATCTGAAATCACGGCTGAATACGGTGTTTTTGCATTGCTTGCAGACAATAAAAACAAAAGCAGGCTCATGCTGGTTACGCAGGAAATGGGTTTGCACTGGATGGATAAAATTAGCGGAGTGCTTACAGAAATAAACACACCCGATAAAGAATTTTTACTGAAAGCGAAAATTTTTGGAGGAATAAAATTACCCGGAAATTTATTTGCACTCAACACAGAATTCAGCGGTACAATTGTAGTAGATGAGAACGGTATGATTCAAAGAATTATTGACGGGCAAACTGAATCAGTTTTTATAAAAAAACGAA
>JACMLS010001061.1 GCA_014379485.1 Bacteroidia bacterium
CTAAAACGTCAAACAAAAATAAAGACACTGGTTGTTTTTCTGGCAATTCGTAATTGATCGTAAAATTATTTACAAACGGATTTGGATTGGCGGTAAAGTTGTAAGTTAATTTTCTGTACACCGCTGTAAATACATCATTGGTGTCTACATTGTAAGTAATGCTTCTGTTATGATTTTCTCCACCAAAAACAGAATTGCATTTCCAGTATTGAAAAACAAATCCGGCTTTGTCTTTTGCCGTCATCGTAATCGGAACTCCGTCGTAATAAATTCCGTTCCAGGGTAAAGAATCTGGTGTGATAGTGTTTAGATCAATTGTGCCTGCGTCTTGCGGATCTGTTTGCAAAGTAACTGTAACCTGTTTTGTAAGTGAAAATTCGTTTTGAATGTGGGCACGCGCATAAAACGGGCGTGTGTACATATAATCGATCATCGTATCTACATTTGCTTCCCACGAAGGCACATCATTACTTCTTCCAATCCCGATCCAGAAAGCACTGTTGCCCCACTTTTGAAAATGTCTGGCCATTTCAGGATACATTTCATCGTGCATTTTAACCGTGCTCGCTCTGAATTTGTGTGGACGGAAAATTGTATTCATCAGATCTGCATAACGATTTACAAAATAATTTTTAAATTCTGTATTTTGTAAAACTGACGAAAGCATTTGTGAATGCGGATTTGAAGTAGGCGGACTGATTGCCCTGTGTATCATATTGGTTGTATCAGATCCATCGTACCATGGCAAAAATGCAAGTGAAAGATCGGTGTCCCACAACATATATCTCCAGCTGCTGGCAGGAGAATTTTTGCGCCAGTATTTAATGTTGTTGGTATAATTTCCGAGCCAGTCAATATTTACAATATAAGTTTCAGTAATAAAATAATCTGCAAAGTTTTTAATGTCTAATAATTTTTTTACCGAATCATAAACCGGTGTTGTGTTTACAGGATTTGTGGAAATGTAATTTACCATATCCAGAAAAGGAATATTACTTCCTGCAATCACAGATCCGTCAAACTCCAGAAAATCAATTTTATCTTTATCAACTCCGTAATTATTTACAAGGTAATTTTCATCTTGCTTTTCACGTAATTCATAAACACCAAAATAAGTTCCGTTTATAAAAAGCAAACAACTTCTTCCGTCCATAATATCTAAGTTGGTTGCTTTTTGAACAGTTTTTTGATTGAGGCGATCGCGCATATGGCAGGTATTCCAGTCAGAACCTGCATTGCGGATATTGAAATTTTTAAAATCAAGAATACCGGGTTTATCCGGAAATAGTTTGTAGTGCACATCCACTCCGCCGTAGTTATCTTTTGCTTTAACGGTAAATCCTTTCTGAGGCCATGCTTTTGAATAATTTCCCTGTATAGAAATTTCTGAATTGGTTTCAAACGCAAAATTATTATTCTCGTCAAAATATTCTATGTGTGCAGGCCTCTTCCCATTTTGCCAGAAATTAGAACCAAAAAAAGGAATGTTCGTTGTGTCTGCATTTGGCCCGAATTCATAAATGCCATAATTATAATCAAATAAATTGTAAGCATCAGTACTCAATGAAAAAACCGGAAGCGTAGATGAATCGTTTATGAAATAAGTATTTGTAATATCTGTTCCGGGCAATAAAGAAGTATTTGTTGAAAATGATTTTGCCCTTACCACTTGTGTTGAATTTATTGCAAGAGGTGAAGAATAAACGGGAGAAGAAATTAATGGAACTCCACCATCTGTTGTGTAATGAATAATTTCTGAAGGTGGCGCATTGATGCTTAAGTTTTGTGAAGTGCTATAATATCCTGCCGGAAGTTGAAAGGAAGGAACACCCGCATACCCCGTAAAACAAACTGAATTATTATTGGTGGTATCTCCAGTCGGATCATTGAACAGGCACCAGTTATTGGAACCATCTGGTAATCTGCCGCGGCTATTGTTCATTTGCATGGCACCAATGTCCTGCTGATCAACAATTGTTCCGCTGGCATCTTTCAGCGTTAATTTTTGTCCTGTAGTATTTAAATTAAAATCTGTGTGAAGATTTATATCGGCAGGAAACGGGAAGAAATTAACGGTTGTATCATTGATACCAATTAAAAAATACGGAATGCTTGTCAGGTCATCCATTCCTGCAGAATAATTGTGTGTTTGAATTGCAAACGTATTTACGCCCTGTATCAATGCAGAGTCCATTAATTTTGCGCTCACATAAAATGCTGCAGAAAAATTTCCGTTCTGGTAACTTGTAGCTTCGTGCTCATCATAAGCGTTGGTTGTATTTGTAGGATGATCTCCTGCAATTCCAACATTATATCTTCCTACTTCCACACCATTTAAATATGCAACAAATCCATCATCAAGATCAAGCAGTACAAGACCTAAAACAATTTTACTTGTATCTGCAAGAAAAAAACTTTTTCTCATATACAAAGCGGTTGTAGGAGCAATTACTGTAGAGTCGTCTCCATCTCCGTAACCTATTCCGCCGGCTCCGCTAAGCCATGATGCGTCATTAAAAGTAGGACTCGTCCAGTTAAGCGGTGGGTTTGCTGTGCCCGCATCATATTTCCAGATGTTGTTTGAATAAACGGGCACTTCCCAATGATCAAAATAATCTTTCCTGTTTTTTCCGGAACAAAAAATTGTTACATAACCATATGCGGGAATAATTATTTTTGGAAAGGTCCAGGAATTAGAATTAAAACCTTCAAGGCGTGTAATGGTATAGCCTTGCAGATTTACAGGTGTTGAAGAAGTATTGTAAAATTCTATCCAGTCTTCAACATCTCCGTCTTCATCAACGTACCCTGTATCTGCAGCGCTCGCCACTTCGTTAATTACAACTTGCGAAAACCCTTTAATGGATAAAAGGATTAAAAAGAAAAAGGTAATTTTTTTCAAAAGACTGGAAGTTTTTTTGGCTTGTATAAATTTAAGAAAATTTTAGAAGCGAAACCCTGCTTTTAGGGTATTGAATAAACATTTTGTTGTTGATTAATGACTGGAAAATAAGCCAGTGTTAAATGCCTTGATGGAATAGTGGAATGTCAGGTCGATAACAGTGATGGGAAATTATTTCTTCTTCAGTGGACTCTGCACCAAATATTGCATCATTCCAGCATTCCATTAGAAAACCAATTGCGCTTTGTTTAAAAAATCTTACCATTATATTGAGGAAAGTATTTTTTGATGGTCAATTGTTTATATTCGCAGTTTTATAAGAATAAAAAAATGAAAATTTCTGAAGCGCAAAAAACAGTTGACCGTTGGATTAAAAAACACGGGGTACGTTATTTTAACGAACTTACCAATATGGCCATGCTTACTGAAGAAGTGGGCGAAGTGGCGAGAATTATTGCCCGGAGATACGGCGAGCAATCTGAAAAAGAAAGTGACAAAGTAAAAGATCTTGGAGACGAAATGGCTGACGTATTGTTTGTGTTGATCTGCCTTGCCAATCAAACTGGCGTTGATCTTGAAAAAGCCTTGAAGAAAAATCTGAAAAAGAAAACTACCCGCGATAGTAAACGCCATAAAGAAAATAAAAAACTAACTAATTAACTGATCATTTCTGTGAAGACCCGGCCCCGTTTACACTTTTTAAATAAGGTGATTTTATTTTTTTTATTCCTGAATATTTTTTCCTTTACTTTTTCTCAGATACCACCTGAGTTAAAAGCGAAAAAAGTCCCGCTCTTTATTCGTAAGAACGTAAAAAAACTTTCAAAATTCCTCACAAAAGATGAACTAACAGACTCGGCCAAAGTAAGGCAGATCTCTTTGTGGGTGGTCAACGTAATTAAATACGATGTAAAGAATTATGTGAGATATAGCGAAAAAATGTATTCGCCAAAAAGAATTTTGAAGAGAAGAAAGGCAGTTTCTTCGGGATATTGCGATCTGTTTACCGCGCTTTGCAGGGAGTCGGGATTGACTGCAATGACGGTAACGGGATATTCAAAAAGCGGGGGTTATGATTTTGGTGATGTTTTCTTTAACACAAATCATTGCTGGAATATGGTTAAGGTAAACGGAGAGTGGAAGCAGATGGATCTTACATGGGCAGCCGGTTCAATAATAAGAAAACGATCTGTGAAAATGAAAGCGAGAAAATTTCTGAAAAAACCCAATATTAAAGACAAGCTTGTTTTTAAAAGAGATGTTTCTGATTTCTGGCTTACCCGCAATGCGAAACAATTTTTCTTTAAACATTGTCCCGGTGATCCGGTTTATCTTTTACTGAACAAACAAAATTGTATGGACGTTTTTGAAAATCTGAACACACGTCCGGATAATACTTCTCCTTTGTCTCACGATTCTGTTTTAAAAGCGTACAAGCAGAATTTTGAAACAGCAGCTTATGCCACAGAACCCGATCCGCGTTCTATCATGGATCGGGTTACACGCGA
>JACMLS010001062.1 GCA_014379485.1 Bacteroidia bacterium
TAAAAGGTTCAATAAATGGTTTTTGCTTTTGTTGATCCCCGTTTTTATTTTTTGCGGAAGCAAAAGCTCAGGAACCGGCAATGTAATTCCCGGCCAGAATTTTATTGAAACAGATCAGAAACTGTTTTCGAAAAAAGAATTCGGAAAATTGTATAAATGGAAAACGGACTACGATACCGCTTCAACAGTTCTTTCAAGAATAAAAATTCCGAAAGGATATAAACGTATTGAAGATACAACAAACCGCTTTGGCCTGTGGTTACAAAACCTTCCGTTAAAACCTGCCGGAACTCCTGTAAAACTTTTTAACGGAGGTGAAAAGGGAAGCCAGGATGTGCATTTTGCGGTGCTTGATATTGACTGCGGAACTAAAGACCTGCAGCAATGTGCAGATGCTGTAATGCGCCTTAGAGCAGAATTTTTATACGGTACAGGTAATAACAGCTCAATACATTTTAATTATACAAACGGAGATAAAATTCCGTTTTCTAAATGGGCAGAAGGTTATCGCCCGGTTTTAAAAGCGAATAAAGTAAACTGGGTAAAATCTAAACCCGCGGCAAGTAATTACAAAACATTTAAAGATTATTTGTGGAACGTTTTTAATTACGCAGGTTCTAAATCTCTGAGCATGGAGATGAAAACAGTTGCTGCTTTCGAAAATATTAAGGCCGGCGATGTTTTAATTGTGGGAGGTTTTCCAGGCCACGCAATGACTGTTATTGATGTTGCCAAAAATGAAAAAACAGGCAAGAAAATTTTTATGCTTTGCCAAAGCTATATGCCTGCGCAAGACATTCACATAGTAAAAAACAATGCAGACAACGAACTTTCGCCCTGGTACGAAATTCCTGCCGATGGAGTAATTGATACTCCGGAATGGACTTTTAAAACTGCTAACCTGATGAAATGGTGATTTCAAAAAACAATTAAAACATGAGCATAACAATTGGACAAGCAGCCCCGAATTTTAAACTGATCAACACTCAAAAAAGAATTACAGAATTAGAGCAACTGAAAGGAAAAAATGTTTTGCTTCTTTTTTTTCCGTTCGCATTCAGCGGAACCTGTACAAAAGAACTTTGCAGTGTGCGCGATGATATTGGTAGCTATAACAGTTTAAACGCAGAAGTTTTCGGGATCTCTATAGACTCTTTTTTTGTGCTTGCAAAATACAAAGAAGATCAGAAACTGAATTTTGAATTACTTTCTGATTTTAATAAAGAAGTGGCACCACTCTACGATTCGCTTTACACCGATTTTATACTTGGAACAAAAGGAGTAACCAAACGCAGCGCCTTTCTTATTGATAAGGATGGAATTGTACGCTATTCGGAAATTTTGGAAAATGCTTCTGAAGTCCCGAACTTTGGTGCTATTATGAAAATACTTAATCAATTAAATTAAAAAATATGAAAAAAAATCTACTCCTTTCATTTTCACTGCTTATTGCTTTATTTTCAAAAGCACAAACAGTTCCCAATGGCGATATGGAATCAATAAACGCCTGTTTTGCCGGGGGGTTTGTTTTTAGTTACTGGACAGATTATGGTTGCACAGAACCATTGCAAAATCCAACAGGTATTACACATTCAGGGGCAGGCGCAATGCTGATCTCTTCTGATATTAACGGAGTAATAACACCTGTTGTTAGTCAGGATTTTTATGTTGGTTCTATTATGCCTTCTTGCGTAAATTTTTGGGGTAAGATAGATCTCAATCCTGCCGACAGTGTTAAGGTAAAAGTGTATTTTAATTGTAACGGTTCCTGGTTCAATTGCGGAAACTGGAATTATACCAATGTAAATTCAACTTCCCTTCCATATACTCAATACAACATTCCATTAAATGTTGGAATTATGTGTTTAACAGGAATGGATAGTATGCGCATTGAATTAATAGGCGGAAAAAACATGGCAGGTTCAATTCACACCGATTTTTATGTAGATGATGTTACTTTTAATTGCACCACAGGAATTGAACAGGCTGAAAAGAAAAATGAATTGTCTGTTTTTCCGAATCCGGCAAATGATAAAATTTATTTTTCTTATTCTGAAAAAATAAATTCTGTGAAAATTTATTCTTTGACAGGACAGTTGATCACTACCGTTCAAAATTCAGCTGTTTCTTATGCAGATGTTTCAGAACTTCAGGCAGGAGTTTATTTCCTTGAATGCAGAACAGAAAATGGAATTGTGAGAAAGAGAATTGAAATTGCAAGGTGATTTTATAATTTTTTCCAGAGCTTTTAATGCGTATCCTTTCATAACTTTTAAAAGAAACTCATTCCAAAACTCTGAACAGCAGATCTTCTAAAAAAGTTGCAGTAAATTCCGTTTTTGTTTTGACTTGCACATCCGTTAGTTTAGGTAAATTGATACTAAAGAATTGCTGATGATGTGAGGTTTCAATGAGTGTGCTCGCTAAAGATTTGGGGTATTTATATTTCGGGTTGTATATTGAAATTATTTCGGCTATTCTGCCGCATAGATCCTTATAAGGTTTAAATACCTGGTTTTTATTTATTTCATTTATCTCTTTAACCAAGTAAACTTTGCTGCTTTCTGAAATAACGATCTGATTCAGGAATTTTCTATTATAATCCAAACGGCCAGAGCTTTCAGGAAGTTCATGAGTAAGGAGGTGAATAATTGCTTTTAGTTTTTCTTTGGCATCCTTGAGGTTTTGAAGTTGAAACATTACTAAAAACTCTAGGTAAGACCAATACCAGTTCAAAATATACAGTAATAACCTGTGCTTGTTTTCAAAATATCTGTACAAAGTCGCCTCAGTAGTTTCAATTTTAACAGCCAGTTTTTTAAAATTGAAATTTTCAAAACCCAACTCATAAATAAGATCTATTGCCTGCTTTACAATTTGCCGCCCGATTACACTGTTTTCCGGGTTTTTAAGAAATATTTTATCATTTACAGTAAATGTAATTTGAAAGTCCATGCTCCGGTTTTTGGTAAAGATAAGAAAAGTCTGATAAAAAAGTAGTGTATATATTAAAAATAGTTAAAAATTTAATTTAATGATAGTAATACTATTATTTAATAAAGTATTTGTATCTTTGCCGGACTTAAAAGCTCTGATACTATGTTGCACACCACCAAAATTCCGCTGTCTTATATTTTTAATAAGGTTAAGTTCGATTTACTGATCGTACTGTTTCTCTCTTTACTGGTCAACTTTCTTACCCGTAAGTTCAGTTCAATTCTACCTGTAATTCCTATAACAATTCCGGTATTTCTTGGAACCTCTATTTCTATTTTGCTGTCGTTTAAATTGAATCAATCTTATGATCGTTGGTGGGAAGCAAGGAAGATCTGGGGCTCCGTAGTAAACGACTCACGAAGCTTGGTTCTTCAATTACAAACCTTGTTTCCCAAAAACAATGATGAAGTAATAAAGAAAATGGCTTTAAGGCAGGTCGGTTGGTGTTATGCTTTGGGAGAGAGTTTAAGAGGAAAAGATCCGTTAAAGACGATGGCTGAATACTTAAGTCCGCATGATCTGGCTTCCATAAAATTGCACAGCAACATTCCGTTGGCCTTATTGCAATTACATGCAAAGGACATTGCAAATCTGAGAGAAGAAGGGAAATTAAATGAGTTTTCTTTCGTGCAAATCGATTCTACTTTGGTTAGATTATGCGAATCTATGGGTAAGGCCGAGCGAATTAAGTCTACAGTTTTTCCAGTTACATACCGCTTGTTCCTGCACTATATAATTTACCTCTTTGTAATAACCCTGTCTATTTCTTTGGTTGATGTTGAAGGGTATTATGAAATTCCGCTGCTTCTTGGCATCTCAAGCGCCTTTTTTCTGTTAGAAAAATCTGCAACACACATGCAGGACCCGTTTGATGGAAAACCAACTGACACCGCGATGACGACAATAGCCCGTAAAATAGAGATAAATATCAGAGAATTATTGAACGAACAAAACATTCCCAAGCCATTAGCGCCTGAAAATTTTTATTCAATTTAACCTTAAAACCATAAAAAATGTACACACACTCCAAAGAAACTCAGAAAAATCTGAACCCCGATTTAGCGCTTCAGATTTTAAAACAAGGAAACGAACGGTTTATGAATAACCTGAAAGCAAACCGGAATTTGTTGCAGCAAGTTAACGATACCTCAATGGGTCAGTTTCCGTTTGCCACTATTTTAAGTTGTATCGATTCAAGAACATCTGCAGAGCTTGTTTTTGATCAGGGCCTCGGAGATGTTTTTAGTATTCGTATAGCAGGCAATATTTTAAATGAAGATATTTTAGGAAGTATGGAGTTTGGAACCAAAGTGGTTGGTACAAAAATTATTGTTGTTCTTGGCCATACAAAATGCGGCGCTATTGTGGGAGCATGTAATAAAGTTGAAATGGGAAATCTGACCAAACTTCTGAAAAAAATACAACCGGCTATAGATACGATAAAACCCGTTTCGGGAAATAGAGATGGAAGCAATGCGGATTTTGTGAATAGTGTAACCAAAAATAATGTTCTCCTTACAATAGAACGTATCAGAAAGGAAAGTGAGATCATTTTTGATTTGGAAAAAAGCGGGCAAATAAAAATTATTGGAGGATTGTATGATGTAGAAACAGGTAAAGTGACTTTCTATGAATGAAACTAATTTCAATTGTACTGAAAAGTCAATCCTGTTTTTACCACAGATCTCACTGATTATCGATCTCTCTAATCAGCGAGATCTGTGGCTAAAGTGCAATTTGATCCACTACCAACATACCGGAGCAAAATATTTCCGGATTTCCGGTAAATTTAGATTACCAAAAATAATGGCACTTTCCGTGGCTTTTCAAAAGTAATTAACAAAACACATTTCCTCTCTTATTTCCTCTCAAAAACAGCTAATTTTACACCCCGAAATGAAGGTATCAGGTCTAAGAAGTACATCCCACTATTCCCTATTGCCTATTCACTATTCTCCTAACCATCCAGTTTTTCGCTATGCCTAAAGACACATCCATAAAATCCGTCCTTATTATCGGTTCCGGCCCAATTATTATTGGTCAGGCCTGCGAGTTTGATTATTCGGGCTCACAAGCTGCCAGGAGTTTAAAAGAAGAGGGAATTGAGGTTTCGCTCATCAACTCGAATCCGGCAACTATTATGACCGATAAAGTTACTGCAGATCATATTTATTTGTGGCCGCTCGAAGTAAAATCAATCATAAAAATTCTGGAAGAAAGAAAAATTGATGCTGTACTTCCCACCATGGGCGGACAAACAGCACTGAACCTTGCTATGAAATGCGAAGAACAAGGCGTTTGGAAAAAATACGGCGTAAAAATGATTGGGGTAGATATTGAAGCAATTAATGTTACAGAAGACCGCGATCTTTTTAGAAAGCGAATGGAAGAAATTGGTGTGGCATGCGCTCCATCTAAAATTGCAAAATCGTTTTTAGAAGGTAAAGCAGTTGCACAGGAATTTGGTTTTCCATTAGTAATTCGTCCCTCGTTTACATTGGGCGGAAGTGGTGGTTCTGTTGTGTATCGTAAAGAAGATTTTGATTCTTTATTAAATCGTGGTTTACACACATCTCCCATTCATGAAGTGTTGATTGATAAAGCAGTTTTAGGTTGGAAAGAATATGAATTGGAATTGCTGCGCGATCACAACGATAACGTAGCAATTATTTGTTCTATAGAAAATTTTGATCCGATGGGTGTTCATACGGGTGACAGTATTACCGTTGCACCCGCAATGACTTTGAGCGATAGTACATATCAGAGAATGCGTACCATGGCTATTTCAATGATGCGCTCAATCGGAAATTTTTCGGGCGGTTGCAATGTGCAGTTCGCTGTTTCTGATGATGAGAAAGAAGATATTATTGCAATAGAAATTAATCCGCGCGTATCACGTTCCTCTGCACTTGCATCTAAAGCAACAGGATACCCGATTGCGCGTATTGCAGCCAAACTTGCAATAGGTTATTGTTTAGATGAGTTAATCAATCAGATTACAAAATCAACTTCAGCATATTTTGAACCTACTTTAGATTATGTGATCGTAAAAATTCCGCGTTGGAATTTTGATAAATTTAAAGGAAGCAATCGTGAATTAGGTTTTCAGATGAAATCTGTGGGAGAAGTAATGGCTATTGGAAGAAGTTTTCAGGAAGCCTTGCAAAAAGCCTGTCAGAGTTTAGAGATCAAACGAAACGGATTGGGTGCAGACGGAAAAGAAATTACCAACCAGGAAGAATTGCTGAAAGCGCTTGAACGTCCGAGCTGGAACCGTTTGTTCATGATCTACGATGCGCTTAAAATGGGCATCTCAATAAAAACAATTCAAAAACTTACACGTATTGATATGTGGTTTTTGAACCAGATAGAAAATCTTATTTGTGTTGAGAATGAAATTTCTGCACACACGCTTCAAAACATTCCAAAGGCTTTATTGTACGAAGCAAAACAAAAAGGATATGCAGACAGGCAGATTGCCCATTTATTAAAATGTTTGGAAAGTGAAGTGTACAACAAGCGCGAAGAAATGAAAATAAAACGCGTTTACAAACTTGTTGATACCTGTGCCGCAGAGTTTGAAGCAAAAACACCTTATTACTATTCAACCTTTGAAGATGAGAATGAAAGTGTTTGCAGCGACAGAAAGAAAGTAATTATTTTAGGAAGCGGCCCCAATAGAATAGGGCAGGGCATTGAATTTGATTACTCTTGCGTACATGGTGTACTTGCCGCAAAAGAATGCGGGTATGAAACCATTATGATCAATTGCAATCCCGAAACAGTATCAACAGATTTTTCTACGGCAGATAAATTATATTTTGAGCCCGTTTTCTGGGAACATATTTATGACATTATTCGCCACGAAAAACCCGAAGGAGTTATTGTTCAATTGGGCGGACAAACCGCTTTAAAACTTGCAGAAAAACTTGAACGTTACGGAATTAAAATTATAGGTACAGATTTTAAATCGCTTGATCTTGCAGAAGACCGCGGAAGTTTTTCTAATCTGCTTAAAGACATAAATATTCCTTATCCTAAATTTGGCGTAATTGAAGATGCAGAAGCGGGAATTGAATTGTCCCGCCAATTAGGATTTCCGTTACTTGTTCGCCCCAGTTATGTATTGGGCGGGCAGAGTATGAAAATTGTAATTAACGAAGAAGAACTTGAGCAGCATGTAGTAAAATTATTGCACGACATTCCCGGCAACAAAGTACTTATAGATCATTTTCTTCAGGGTGCCATTGAAGCTGAAGCCGATGCAATTTGCGACGGAGAAGATGTTTACATTATTGGGATAATGGAACACATTGAACCCGCGGGCATCCACAGCGGAGACAGTTATGCTGTACTTCCGCCTTTTGATCTGAGTGAAAATGTAATGAAACAAATTGAAGAGTACACAAAAAAAATTGCACTTGCTTTAAAAACGGTTGGCCTCATCAACATTCAATTCGCTGTTAAAGATGAAATTGTTTATATAATTGAAGCCAATCCACGTGCATCGCGCACAGTTCCATTCATAGCAAAAGCTTACGACGAGCCTTATGTAAACTTTGCAACCAAAGTAATGCTGCGCGCAAAAAAAGTAAAAGATTTTAAATTCAATCCAACCAAAAAAGGATACGCAATTAAAATTCCGGTTTTCTCTTATGAGAAATTCCCCGAAATTCAGAAAGAGCTTGGACCTGAAATGAAATCGACCGGCGAAGCAATTTATTTTATTGATGATTTGCACGATGAATATTTTCATCAGGTTTATAGTGAGCGGAATTTA
>JACMLS010001063.1 GCA_014379485.1 Bacteroidia bacterium
AAAAATTCATAACAACCAAAATTATTTTTTATTATCAGTTGAATAAAATAAACGGAATCTGCATTGTAAACGTGGTTTGGGTTTTGAAGGGCGGAGAAATTATTTGTTCCGCTTTGCACATCTGCAAAATCCCAATTCCAGAATACAAGGGGGTAACCAAAATTTAAACTTTGATCTGAAAACGAAACAACTGCTCTCTCGCACAAATTAACTGCGCTAAAATCTGGCAGTGGTTTTGGATATACATGAATGTTTTTTAAAAGAACAGAAGAGCAACCAATATTTGTTGTTACAGTGAGTGTAGTAACATAAATTCCGGTATCGGCATAAATGTGCAACGGGCTTTGTGAAGAAGAGGTTGACAGGTCGCCAAAATCCCAGTTCCAGCCCGTTATAAAATCTGTGCCGGGCGCGGCAGACAAATCTGTAAACTGTGTGTTTGCAAAAAGGCAGGAAGTATCTTCAGAAAAACTCGCGGTAGGTGCAACTCCGGCAATAAAAACATTAATAGCGTCTGAAACAGAACAGGCATTGCTATCTGAAACCGTAACCGAATAAGTTCCTGAAAAAAGTATGGACAACGAATCGTTAGTAGAAAAATCTGACCATACATAATTTAAACCGGGCGCTGCCCCGCTTACCAATGCAATAGAATTGCCTGCACAAAAAGAAACATCTGGCCCTAACGAAGCAATAAACAAGGCTGAATCAATACTTACATTTATGCTATCTGTATAATTACAACCAAAACTATCCTGAACTTTTACTTTATAAAATCCGCTACTAACAACTGAATAAGTGGTACTTACAGAATTATCTTGCCACAAATAGTTATAAGCGCCAATTATACTCGGATTCAGGATTAAGTTCTGATAAAAGCAAAAAGTAGTATCAGGCCCAAGGTCAAAAACCGGAATGGGAACTATTGTTATATCTACTGTATCTGTTTTTATGCAGCCGTTTGAACTTGTTGCATCTAGCCAATACTGGCCCGAAGAACTAACAAAAAGAGAATCACTTGTACTTGAATCTGACCAGGAATAGCCGGGGTTGAATGCTGCAGGATTGTTTAAGAGACGAAGAACAGTGGGGCCACAGGAAAAAGTATCGGGACCAAGCGTTGCGGTGTTGATGAAATTATCAATAATAACATTTACCGGGGCGGAAGAAAAACTACAGCCAAATGAATCTGTAACGGTTACAGAATAAGATCCTGAAACAATAATATCAGTTAAAGAATCTGTTGAATTATCCTGCCACAAAAAGTCAAATAGCGTAGTATTGAGTCCGCTGTTCCACGTTAGTGAAGAATTGCAGACTACTGTATCGGTCAGTTGAAAAAAAGATGGTCTGCTAATTGAAACATTTACAGAATCAACAGAAGTATAGCCAAAAATATCTGTTGCCTGAACCCAATAAACTCCAGACTGAGAAACAGTAACAGCTTCAAGTACCTCTCCTCCTCCCCACAAATAAGAATTGAATCCGGTACCAGCATGCAGAACAGTGTCGCAAAAATTATTTGTTATAGCAATATCAGGCCCAATATTAGCCGGAGGTGCGTATTTAAATTGCAGGTACTGTTCTACCTGCTGCACATCAAAAGCATTTAGTGGCTGATCATAAATAATTATTTCAGCAATATCTCCGTCCCACACCCTTCCGGGTATATTTCTATCATTACTTATGAATTCTGCACTTACATTAGTTGTACATACGAGACTGATAATGGAAAAAGCTGATGAAATGGTTACCGAAGTTCCGTTTACACCAACCGAATTTACCCTGGTTACACCCCCCAAAATTGCTGAGCTGGCATTTCCCCCACTCCAAATTTCTTTGTTACTGCCCCTGGAAAACTCATATGAGCCTGAAGAACCCAAAAGCGGTCTTGAATTAGAAACAGAACTTGCTTTTTCATTCAGCACCCAAAATACGGTTCTGATATTTGAGATTGGATTAAATTGTAAAACATCATCCGCTCCATCAAAACGCATAACCTTATGTCCTGCCAAAACAGCCGGAACAGAAATTGGCTGCAGGGAGGAGCTGAGTTGAACTGCATGATTTAAAGAAGGAGATAAATCAAAACATTTGTCAATTTGCGGAGGGGTTGACACCTGAACACTATCGCCGGTTAGCCAAAGCGTTAAACCTGGCAAGTCTGAGGGAACAAAACTTTGCGCAAAAAAAGAAACGGGAAAAAAAACAATAAAAAACAGGCAAAATAAAATATGTA
Source organism: Bacteroidia bacterium (assembly GCA_014379485.1). Taxonomy (GTDB): domain Bacteria; phylum Bacteroidota; class Bacteroidia; order B-17B0; family Aurantibacillaceae; genus AM-1111. Next base: position 2,240 of record JACMLS010001063.1, read on the forward strand.
TTGTTTTTTTCTTCACTTTAATTCTATCGTAAAATGTCTTCACGGACACTAAAACTTTTAAAGTATTGTTAACAAAATTGAAAA
>JACMLS010001064.1 GCA_014379485.1 Bacteroidia bacterium
GCGGCGGACTTTTTATTTCGTGGCTGGTTTTACCTTATGTAATGGCTCTATAAAAAAATAATTTTTAAATCAGAATAAAATGAAACTTCTCAAATTTTTACTCGCCGGAACAATTTTCGGAATTATCCTTACAAAATCAGAAGCACTTTCCTGGTTTCGCATACAGGAAATGTTCCGCTTTCAGAGTTTTCACATGTACGGCATAATGGGCTGTGCTGTTTTTACGGGAATGATCTCTGTTTTCCTGATCAAAAAATTTAAAGTAAAATCTTTTTCGGGTGAAGAAATAAAAATTGAAAACAAAAAATTCAGCAAAGGAAATATTATTGGCGGATTAATGTTTGGTATTGGCTGGGCACTCACAGGTGCATGCCCCGGACCATTGTACGCACTCATTGGTAGCGGCGTTGGCGTTGTTGCTGTTGTGTTGCTGAGCGCAATACTTGGTGTGTATGTATTCGGGCTGCTGAAAAACAAATTGCCAGAATAACTAACTTGCAGGCACACAACATCGTCTCGACAGAAAAGACGAGACGATGATAGCGTTGAAGTTAGGTTGTACAGCGAGAAACAGAAAGAAAAATGAGCGAAAAAAAATGTACGGATAAAAATTGCAAATGCTGCTGCCACGAACCGGTGGCGAATGAAGACACGCATAAAAACGCTCACGACAAATCTCGCCGCGATTTTATACGTTATGCAGGAATGGGCGCAATTGGTTTAGGATTGGGTCCGGCAATTTCTTACTGGCTGCAGGAAGAAGGAAAAATAAATGAGATCATAAAAAATCCGGCAGTTATAAACGGCAAAGCACAACGCTTAACTATTTTACACACTTCAGATATTCATGGGCAGTTAGACATTCACGACGAATTTTTTGTTGAGAACGGAAAACCTGTTTTTAAAAAGCGCGGAGGTTTTGCCACATTAAAAACAATGCTTACTGAACTGAGAAAACAAAATCCGCTCAATACACTTTTGCTTGATGGCGGAGATTGTTTTCAGGGCAGCGCCATTGCATCTATGACCATGGGAACTGCAATAGTTCCGCTTGCCAATAAATTAAACTACGATTTGGTTTTACCGGGAAACTGGGAAGTGGTTTACGGAAAACAAATGTTGCTGCACGATATGAATACTTACAGCGCTGCAAAGATCTGCGCCAATATGTTTGACAACGATGACCTTGACCACGACTTACTTTTTCCTCCCTACCAGGTTTTTAATATGGGCGGAACAAGAATTGGTTTCATCGGTTATAACGATCCGCTTACACCCATTCGTCAATCGCCAGCCTATTCAAAAGGAATAAAGTTTACCAAGCCCGAAAAAAACATTCAGAAGTATATAAAAATTTTACGCGAAGAAAAAGGTTGCGCCATGGTCTTTGTTATTTCTCATATGGGAATGGCACAACAATTGCATTTAGCTAATCATGAATTTGCGCAAGGCGTTGATTATATTTTAGGTGCAGATACGCATGAAAGGATCCGACAACCCCTACAGGGAAAATTTGCAAAGGTTACGGAACCCGGAGCCTTCGCATCCTTCGTAGGAAAACTAGACATTGTGATTGAGAACGGAAAAATAAAAGAAGAGGTGTACGAGTTACTGGATGTTGATCCGGAAAAATATGCTGAAGACGAAGAAATGAAACACCTGGTTGAAAAAACAAAAAAACCTTACAAAAAAATTCTTTCAGAAGTACTTGGCCAAAGCAAAACTCCGTTAATGCGTTATTACATTATTGAAACACCAATGGACAATCTTATTACAGATGCTTTGATGTGGAAAATGAAAACAGACATTGTGGTTTCAAACGGTTTTAGATTTTGTCCGCCTTTATTGCCAGATCCTAAAACAGGACTAGCAGATATTACAAGAGACTTTTTGTGGAGTATGTTGCCTGTAAATTCAGAAGTAAAAACTGCAGATGTAAAAGGGAGACAAATTTTAAACTGGCTTGAGAAAGAATTAGAGAATGCTTTTGCAAAAGATGCCACAAAAAGATTTGGCGGCTGGTTTGTTCGCTTTAAAGGTATGAAAGTAACTTTTACAATTGGCAATGAAAAAGGAAAGCGTGTGCAGGAAGTTTGCGTGAATGATGTTACAATTGATCCCGAAAAAATTTACAGTATGTGCGCCTGTTTGCGCGAAGGTGATCCGGACAACGTATTGTGCAGAATGCTCAACGTACACAATCCTGTGCCGCAGGGAATTTTGTTGCACGATGTTGTGGAAGATTACCTTGCAGAATTTTCTCCGGTGTCGCCGGTAGTTGAAGGAAGGGCCGTTGCAACAGATGCGCCCGCTGATTTACTCACACAAATTATTCCGGGTCTGGAATATGAATTTCGTTAATTTCATGCGGGTATCTTTCATTCATTAGGTCGTTATATTTTCAGAACAATCATAAAATTCTGCTTACCTATATTAAAATGAAAAAAAGATCCTTAATTTTCTTTTTTACAGCGACGCTGTTCATCTCCGGTCAAATCAGTGCGCAAAAAAAATATTTCACTTCACTGGCCTTCTATTATGGAGACCAATCGGCGGAAAAATGGGCGGAAAAATGCGGAGACAGCCTTATTAAAAACGGAAAATTTAAAGTGTTTAGTAAAGAAACTTTTGATAAGAATTACTCTATTAAATGGCTGGAAGGAGAAATGAAAAACGGAAAAAAAGCGGGCACCTGGAAAACATATCATATCAGTGGTCTGCCCGAATATGTATTTACTTATGTTAATGGAAAAAAACACGGAAAAGAAATCCGCTATCACGCCTGCGGACTTCCCTGCGCTGAAACAAATTATATTAACGGAAGAATGTTCGGTGTTTCTACATTAAAGCAGATCAAAGACCGTGGTAATGAATTTTATACCTGGATGATCACTCAAATAACCGATACATTTCCAGAAAACAAATGGAGCGGAAAAATGATCGAGTTCACTGAAAAAGGAGATACCCAAAAGGTAATGATCCGGGAAAAAGGGAATTATATCAGCGAGCAATTTTACGTCAATAACAAACCTGTTCCTGCCAACAAAATTGTACGGGGTTTTGTAAAAGAATTTAAAACAAACAGGCTTTCACTTTCCTATTACGACAAAGATACTATCACATTTTTCAGGCAAATTGACAGCCTTGTAAATTTCAGTGAATTAAGATCCTTAAGCATCAGTATTGATGACAAGTGGAAATCTTGTGCCGAAGCTGCTATAAAAAAAATTGTAAACCTGAGAGTGACAAAAAAACTGAAATCGCTTGATGTCCGCATCCGTAGTTTAACAAAACTTCCACCTTTTATTTTTGAAATTGATTCTCTCGAAGGTCTCAGCATCCTGGCCTCTATAAGTGAAATTCCCGGCGAAATACAAAAGTTAAAACAATTGCGTAGCCTGGAAATCTCATACAGCCTTCCTATCAACCTTGCAAAGGATCTTCCCAAGCTAACGCGACTTCCCCGTCTTCAGACCCTTTATATCCGCAACACCAGGGAAAATAAAATCCCGGCATTTATCGGAAACTTTAAGAACCTGCTTTATCTTGATCTTCCGCACGAGCCCTATCTTATTAAAGATAAAATAAACCCGCTTCCCAAAGAAATATATAACATTAAAGGTTTACGATGCATCACACGCTACCGCGATGATATACGGAGTGTAATAAACCCGGTGGAATTCTACAGCAATTTGCCCTATTGTTTCCTCCCTATTTATGAACCCGGAAATTAAAGGCACCGTTTTTGTATCTCATTTTTTATATTTTTGTTAAACGGTTTCTCTATTGAACCAAAAATTAAAATGAAAAAACTACTCCTCCTTCTCACCCTGTTCAGCTGCGGAAAATTTTTCGCGCAATCTCTCAACGTAATTCCCGCGGTTAAAGATTTTAAAATGGGAAAAGGGAGTTTCTCTGTCAATGAAAAAACTTCAATAAAATTTAAAGATTCATTTAAACCCGAAGCAGAAGCGTTTATGTTAATGGTAAAAAACATTTATGGAATAACACTGACCAAAAATGACAACGCATCAGAAAATGTAATTGAAATAGAAAATCAACTTCCTATAGATGTGAAACCTGCGGGAAATGATTTCTACCGTGCAGACATTACCGATAAAAAAATATTTATTGGAGGCGTAAACAACCAGGGAACCTTTCGCGGAATGATGACTGTTTTGCAATTAATGAATTCCAAAAAAAATGAAGTGCCTTGTTGTAATATTTCAGACCAGGAAAAAAATTATCAGTGGAGAGGAATGCACCTCGATGTATCGCGTCATTTCTTTCCAAAAGATTTTATCAAAAAGTACATTGATCTGCTTGCCATTTATAAAATGAATACTTTTCACTGGCACTTAACAGATGA
>JACMLS010001065.1 GCA_014379485.1 Bacteroidia bacterium
TAATTTTTCAAGGCCGGTCGCACTTATTTTATTTATTCCGAAACGGGTACCGAACCAAAAATTTCCAATCTTATCTTCTAAAATGCTAAACACATAATTATTACTGAGCCCTTCTTTTTCTGTAATGTGCATTATGCTTTTTCTGCCTGTGCTGAGCTCTGTCGAAGCATTGTACATATTTACGCCACCGCTTGCAGTTCCAAACCATAGATTTCCTTTTGTGTCTTCTTTTACCGTTCTCACATCGTTAGAGCTCATCCCGTTTTTTGTGGTGAAGTGAATGAAGTTTTGTCCTGTAAATTCTGTTACGCCACCTCCCCCTGTTCCAAACCACATGTTGCCTTTTTTATCCTGGCAAATTGCAAGTACGTTGTTATGACTTAAGCCGTTTTTTTTAGAGTAGTTGGTAAAACTTTCTCCGCCTGTCCTGAGCTCTGCCGAAGGGTTAAATTTATCAACTCCTGCTCCGGCAGTACCAAACCAGATATTTCCGTTTTTATCCTGAGCAATTGACCTTACATCATTTTTGCTGAGCCCGTCTTTTTCTGTGTAATGCGTAAAAGATTTTCCGTTGTATTTACACACGCCGCCTCCGTATGTACCGAACCAGATATTTCCTGCAGTATCTTCGAGTATTGTTCTTACATCATTTTTGCAAAGACCTTCTTTTTCTGTAAAGTGTGAAAAAGATTTTCCATCGTACATACTTGCGCCACCACCGTAAGTTCCGAACCAGAGATTTCCTTTTCTGTCTTTTATCATTGACAAAACTGCTTTATTGCAGAGCCCTTCTTTTTCTGTAAAGTGCGTAAAATATTTTCCGTTGTATTCATTTACGCCGCCAAAATAAGTTCCGAACCAAAGGTTTTGATTTTTGTCTTCGAGTATTGACCAGACATCATTATTACTTAATCCTTCTGTTTCTGTAAAATGTGTAAAGTTTTTTTGATCATATTTACAAACGCCTCCACCAAAAGTTCCGAACCAGAAATTTCCTTCGCTGTCCTGCGTTATGCAACGTACTTTATTGTTACTCAATCCTTCTGTTTCTGTAAAGTGAAAAAAGTTTTTACCATCGTATTTACAAACGCCTCCGCCAAAAGTTCCGAACCAAATATTTCCTTCCTTGTCCTGGTAAATAGATCTCACATCGTTATTACTCAAACCGTTTTTTTCTGAAAAGTGAAAAAAGCTTTTACCATTGTATTTACAAACCCCACCGCCAAAAGTTCCGAGCCAGATATTGCCTTCTTTATCCTGCAACATAGATCTGACATCGTTGTTGCAAAGCCCTTGTTTAGTTGTGAAATTTGTAAAGTTTTTCCCATCAAATTTATTTACACCACCACCATAAGTTCCGAACCAGATGTTTCCGTTTTTGTCAAGCAGCATAGATCTTACATCATTATTGCTCAGCCCTTCTTTTTCTGTAAAGCGTGTAAATGATTTTCCGTTGTACATACAAACACCGCCACCTTGTGTACCAAACCACAAATTTCCGCTATTGTCTTGCAGCATGCACCAGACTTCGTTATTGCTTAAACCTTCTTTTTCTGTAAAGTGGGCAAAAGATTTTCCGTCGTACCTGCTTACACCACCGCCTTGTGTACCAAACCAGAGATTGTCATTTTTATCTTGCAGCAAACAAAGAACACTGGTATGTTTCAGGCCTTGCAGTTTGCTGAATGAGCTAAAGTTTTGTGGATTCTGGTCTTTGGTTGCAGCATCTTTTGCAATCACTATTTCGGGGTTGCCGGCCTCTGTGGGTTTAAAAATTGCCGGTGTAGTTTGAGGAAGAGAAAACGTGTCTTTGCCAGGAGTGCATACTGTTGGCATACTTGCCTGAACAATTTTCGGAATTCCTGCAACATGCACGTTTGTGTTTGCCGGAACAATGACTGATTTACCTGCTGGAACTACTTTGAGTTTGCTCTCATCAATTAAAATAGTTTTTGGTTCTGAGATGCTGTCTTTTGGAACAAGATAGCCACTTGTTTCAATAATTTTTGGCTGAAAAGATTTGTTGAATGAATCGTTTTTTTCTTCGCACGAAAAGAGAACAGAAAGTAAAAACGCAAAAAATATCTGCAGACTAAATTTCATTCAGTATGAAGGTAAATAAAAAAAATCTGAGGGAGATTGATTAAGCGCCTGTTTAGTAAGATTTTTTTATATTGACTCAGAAATTTTGTCTCTTATTTTTTTTATTCCAATTGGTTTTAGAAGCAGGATTGGCATAGTATATTTTACCTGTAATAATTCTGCAAAAAAAAAGCGGTCCCTGAATTTTTCAGGGACCGCTTTGTATAGAATTAATCAAGCGAAAAAATCAGAAATCAGTTTATTGAATAACGATTTTCTGCTTGGTAGCGATTTTGTTTTCATTTTCAA
>JACMLS010001066.1 GCA_014379485.1 Bacteroidia bacterium
AACCCAAGTAACATGGCACATAAAAAAGGTGAAGGCAGTGTAAAGAACGGCCGTGATTCACATAGCAAAAGACTGGGAGTAAAAATTTATGGTGGCCAACCTGCAATTTCCGGTAACATCATCGTGCGCCAGCGCGGTACTGTTTATCATCCAGGTAAAAATGTAGGTGTAGGAAAAGATTTCACTTTGTTTGCACTCTCTGATGGTGTTGTTCAATTCAAAAAAAGCAAAAACGACAAAACAGTCGTTAATATCGTAGCAGTTTCTTAAAATATTTTTGCGGTTTCTTATTTTTTGGCGGTTCATACGTCCGGGCACTTTTCCATGAAATGTGGAAAAAATGTTTGGTGGTTTGAAAATAGTTTTTATTTTTACTGTAGTTAAATTCTATTTACTAACCAATTAAATTCAAAAAATCATGGCAACTAAGAAAAAAGCCGCTAAAAAAGCTAAGAAAGCTGCTCCTAAGAAGAAGTCAGCTAAGAAAGCTTCTAAGAAGAAATAATTTTTCTTTCTTGAAAGCAGAAAATATGAAGTCCCGGTTTTACCGGGACTTTTTCTTTTATATACCTGCGGCCATTTATCCTGTATTTTCATCGCTCCGGAATTCCGCTTCCACAAAAACGGATCCCCTCAATCTCCCACCCACAGTGGCTTTCAGCCAATACCAGTTAAAGTGATTTACAGAAATGTTGAAATCCTGATTTTAAAAAAGCTATATCACAAATAAGAATTTGTGAATTTTTCAATCGAAACAAACTGTGAAAAATTTTTTGAAAATCACCTTCTTTCAAATAGAAAAAATCAAAATATTTATTTCGTTTATAGATCATTGTTAGTAGTGCATATCTTCCAAATCCTTTCCACTGCCATCCATTAAATTGAAGAAATTTCAGGAAAAAAATAAGAACCGTCACCATCTTCCGGAATCCGATTTTTCCTCAAAAACCGCCTTTTTGCCGGCAACGTCATAAAATTTTTATTATTGTGGAGAAAATGTGGATGACGGTTTTGATGCTAAAAATACGGGTAATGCAGACCCGAAAGAGGAGTTTGCTAATGCAACAAATCATGATTCACTTTAATCGTTTATTTCTTAGTAAATCACAATTTCCAAATTCAGAAAAATAGAAAACAAACCAATTACTGAGACTGTTCCCAACTTCTTCATTCATCCCGAATGCAGTTTATGCTAATTTTGAAACATGCTACCAGATAATTATTACATCGCCGATCAATTCTCCCTCCTGTCCAAACTAATGGATATACATGGGGAGAATTCCTTTAAATCAAAAAGCTATTCTATCGCAGCCTATAATATTGAAAGGCTACCGGTACAATTATCGGAAGTTCCTGATGAAAAACTGTACACGCTCAAAGGCATCGGAGATTCTGTTGGTAAAAAAGTACAGGAAATACTGGAAGGTGGCCATTTGCATGCGCTGGAAGAGTACGTGCAAAAAACACCGACCGGGGTCATGGAAATGCTCAGTATAAAAGGGCTGGGACCTAAAAAAATTGCAACCATCTGGAAGGAAATGGAAATTGAAAGCCTTGGAGAATTATTATATGCCTGTCATGAAAACCGGCTCGCACGCTTCAAGGGATTCGGTGAAAAAACCCAAAAGAACATTGAAGAGTCAATTACTTTCTATCAGAAAAGCCAGGGCAGCCATTTGTATGCACAGGTTGAAGTATATGCTCAGGAGTCAGATAAACTTTTCAGGAAAGCTTTTCCCCGTCACGAGTTTTCATTCACAGGAGCCTTCCGCCGGCAACTCGAAGTGATTGATTTCATCGAATGGGTCACCACTGTACCGGTAAAAGAACTGCAAGTCTTCTTTGAGAAGAACAATTACAAAGAAGAAGAAGCGGGTGCAACCAATTGCAGTTACCGCGGTCCTGAAAACCTGCTGCTTAAATTTTATTGCCGGCCGGAAAATGAATTTCACCTGTCGCTTTTTGAAACCAGTTGCAGTGAATCTTTTTTAACCGCCTGGAATGAGCTTCCTGGTTGGAAGGCTACACCGGTTTACAATTCAGAAGATGCAATTTTCGCATCCGTAAAAATTAATCCGATTCCCTCATTCCGGAGAGAAAAACCCGCCATCATTGACCGGGCA
>JACMLS010001067.1 GCA_014379485.1 Bacteroidia bacterium
TATGGGTGTGGTAAAGATCCGTTATAAACCGGTAAGTGATACCGTAAGCAAAGAAATTGCGCAGGCAGTAAATAAAGTTCCGAATAAATTTGAAAAAGCTACTGAAAATTTACGCTTTGCAAGTTCTGTTGCTTTATCAGGCATGGTCCTGAAAAACTCTCCGTTTCTTGGAAAAGGAAAAATGGAAGACGTTGTGGCCATTGCAACACAGGCAAGCGGAACTGATAAAGAGGGAACGCGAAAAGAATTTATTTCGTTAATGGGAAATTATAAATGATTGAGAGGTTGGGGAACAGTTCACACAACCTTCCTCCCGAATTTTTCATTCGGGATTCCACCCAATAGTTATCTTAAATTTTCTGTGAGTATTATTTTGTCTGCCGGTTTTTCCTGCTGAAAATCTAACGGAAACCACCAGATATGAATTGCAAGAAGTGCGGCTCCGAAAATAATGCGGTACCAACCAAAAATTTTAAACCCGTATTTATTTAAAAAGCCTATCAGCATTTTTATTGCAAGAAGCGCCACCACAAATGCCACCACATTTCCAATGGCAAGCAACTTAATTTCTTCTCCGGAGATCTGGCCAACGTGTTTGTAATAATCGTATCCTTTTTTTAATGTTGCTGCAAACATGGTGGGCACTGCAAGAAAAAACGAAAACTCTGCCGCAGCCTGCCTGGTTAATTTTTGAGAAAGTCCGCCAATAATTGTGGCGCCGCTTCTTGATACACCGGGAAACAGCGCAACGCATTGAAACAAACCAATCTTAAAAGCAGTAAGAAAATCAATGTTCTCGGATTTATTTACGTGTTGATTCTTAAAAATTTTATCAACGAACAAAAGAAAAATTCCACCCAGTAACAAAGCAATGGCAACACCCACCGCGTTCTCTAAAAATTTATCAATATAATCTCCCAATAAAAGCGCGGCTATTGCAGCAGGAATAAAAGCAACAAAAAGTTTGAGGTAAAAATTCACAGATTTAAAAAAATATTTATAATACAACACCACTACAGAAAGAATGGCGCCTAATTGTATAGCAACTGTATATAATTTTAAAAAGGGCGTTGGTTCCATCTTCATAAAAGAAGAACCTATGATCATGTGCCCGGTAGATGAAATGGGAAGAAACTCGGTTATACCTTCAATAACTGCAAGTACAACGGCCTCTAAAGTGGTCATACAAATTTTTCAGAATCGGTTTCAGATGCAACCACTTTTGGTCTGCGCATTATTGCGTAAACGAGTACAGCAAAACCAAGCAGACAGGTAATTGGGGCAACGGTAATACGTCTTGCACTAAAAATTTCTTTGTTGTAAATATTAGGGTCATCGGAGCCACCACCAATCATTAGCATATATCCCAAAAAAACAAGCCCAATTCCTGCAATAAGGCAGATATAATTTATTTTATCGAAATAAATTGTTTCGTCGCTTTTTACTGGTTGTTTTACGTCTCTGGCCATTTTATAGGATTAGGCTGCAAATATACATTTTGGTGGGTAAAAAACGAATATTTTTGAAAGGGAAAGACGAATTTTAGGGGTTTTTAACCTGTTTTTTGCTTGTGGATCTGAGATTTGAGAAATTGAGATAAGAGACTGGCGCGAGGATGGATTTGCGACGGAATTAAATTGCGGATATAAGATATAGGACACGTAGATATAAGACTTGGCAGAGAGGCGTGAAAAAAAAGGAATAACGAGTAACTAAAAATAAAGATCCTCTTGTTTTAGTCTTAAATAACGCCTTACAGCCAGCGCAGAACTTACAGAAGAAATGAGAACGCCCAATAAAATTACACCCACCATTAAAAATACCAATTGATTGGGTTCCTGGTTTTCTATAAGAATTGGAAAAAATTTAAGGAGAATGAAAATAAAACCGCCCATTAATACGCAGGCAAAAATTCCGGCAACAACCCCTTGTTTTATTCCTCTGAGGATAAAAGGTTTTCTGATAAATGCAGAAGTTGCACCCACCAAAAACATAGTGCGCAACAAAAATCTTTTAGAATAAATAGAAAGTCTGATGGTGTTGTTGATCAATCCCACAGCAACAATTACCAGCAATAATGAAAGAATGAGTAGAACAAGCCCCACATCTTTTGAATTGGTATCTATTTCATCAAAAAAAGCTTCCTGGTAAGCAATGTCTTTTACCATTCTTCCCTCTCCCATTGAGCGGATCTCTTTTTTTATTCCGTCAAGACTATCATTATTTGCGTATTGAGAATTCAGTTTAATATTTATTGCGGGTGGTAAAGGATTTTCTCCAAGAAACTCCACAAAATTTTCTCCCAACTCTTTCTTCATTTCATCTGCTGCCACATCTTTAGAAACGTAATTTGCTTCTTTTACAAAAACCGCCGCATCTAATTTTTTGCGAAACTGATCAATATTAGCCTGCGAAACATTTTCGTGCAGCAAGATCTGAAAACCAAACTCTTCTTTTATTGTATTGGTGAGATTTTTAAAATTGAGCATGGTCCAGCCAGCCAAACCAAGCATGAGCAATACAAGCGAAAGACTTACCACAACAGTAACAGACGAGGTTTGGAGTTTAATACGGACAGAACTTTCTGACATTTTTAAAAATAATTTTCCGGACTAAATTAGGTATAGGATGCAAGGAGAATTCTGTGTTAATAGAATGATTTTAACACTGCCTTGTTGGAAAACTTTATGATGAAAATAAAGTCGTTTAACAACCTCTGTGTCTCCCGTGTCTGTGGTGGCGACCCATTCCGGGTGTTACCACAATAACAGCAGGTCTTCTGGCCACTACAACTTTTGGGCGGGGTTTTACTACTACCACTGTATTTGCGGGCCTTGCCATGCAACTGGCTGCAAAAATTGCCAATGCAAAAATAACTACAGAAAGCATCGGGTTTATTGTGAATTTCGTTTTCATGTTATATTGATTTTTTTGTTCTGATTCTTTGATGATGGAAATCTCAAATAGTTTAATCTACGAAAAATTATTTATTGTAAGGTAATCCGGGGCCTCTTAATCAATCTCAAGGGACAAAAAAGACAAACAGGACATTATACTATTCTTCAGTCCCGCTTGTCCTTTTTGTCCCTTGATTTGTTGTGGGTTGCCAATAAAACCTGTGTTTAAAACTATGTACTGATTTTTAATAATTATTCTGCCAGATACGGATAAAAACAAAATTTCAAACTAAATTTGATCAATGGAAATTGAAAATTCAGATAAGGTATATTATACCATCAGCGAAGTAGCAGATATTTTTAAAGTAAACGCCTCACTGATCCGTTTCTGGGAAAAAGAATTTGATGTTTTAAAACCACACAAAAACAAAAAAGGCAACCGCCTCTTCACAAAAAAAGACCTGGAAAATATTCGTCTCATTTACCACTACGTAAAGGAAAAAGGTTTCACTTTACAAGGCGCCCGTGAGAAAATGAAAACAGATGGCAGCAAAGCATCAAAAAATGTTGAAGTGGTAGATACTTTAAACCGCCTCAAAACTTTTTTGCTCTCCGTAAAAGCAGATCTTGATTCCGTTTCTCCCGAAGAAGTCCGTGAGTCCAACAGTCCGGAGTCCGAAGGTCAGTAAGCCCAATTTTTTCTCGCGGCAGTCTTATATCTTTCAATCCTATATCTTCTGTCTTTTTTGAAATCCCTATTCACTTTACATTGTGCAAAAGTTCCGCCGCTGTTAACATCCGTTAACGGTATCAATTTTTAATATTACCCTTCACCGTAATGAAACAATTTCATCCCATATTCACCTGGCTCTTTCTTGGCTGCGTAATGCTGACAATGGGCATTCTTGCACTTATTTTTCCGGCAAACGGACTTAAGGTGAGTGATAATCTTACCATAAAATTTCCGCAGCTTGCCTCTTTTTTTGAAAAAAACAAAAAAGTAAAAGCAGACATTTCAAAGATCATTGCCATTACAGATAATCCGGAAAAGGCAGACAGCCTTGCCAAATTAAAATTAGATTCTATTCTTGCAGTAAAAATGAAAAAAGACACACTCACATCTAAAGTTAAAAAAGATGTGGTGGTTGATTCTGCAGTAAACAAACTCATTACCACCATTCAATTCAAAGACGGAAAAAAAGGTGCGCTTGATAAATTGTTTACTTCTCTTAAATTTTTTAAAGAAGAAAATAAATCAGTTCGCATTCTTCATTATGGCGACTCGCAGATAGAAGGCGACCGTATTTCTGATTATTTGCGCATGAAACTTCAGAATCAATTTGGCGGAGAAGGCCCCGGTTTTATTTCTCCGATGCCCGTTGCACCTTCTGTTGCACTGCGCCAGTCATGGAGCGACAACTTTAGCCGCTACATTATTTTTACCAGTAAAGACAAAAGAGTAAAGCACAACAATTTTGGAATCATGGGAAGTTTTTGCCGCTTTACTCCCTACAGATCTAAAGACGATAGCAGCGCAAAAACAACCGAAGCCTGGATAAAAACCGGCACTTCAAAAAACGGTGGACCCAAACTTGCAGGATATACAAAAGTAAAAATGTATTACGCAGGTGGCACAAAAAAAACCGCAGTAGAATTTTACGAAGGAGAAACATTAAAAGATTCTGACACGTTAAAAGAAGGTGGAAATTTTCATATAA
>JACMLS010001068.1 GCA_014379485.1 Bacteroidia bacterium
AAAATTCCCGCTTGTTATACACCCTCATGGTGAGGTGAAATTGAAGAGAATAGAGGATGATGCGTCGGTAACAAAAAAAGAGAAGGACATTAACTTATCAGAACCCAATCCAGAAAAATAAGATCTTCTTCTTTTTTTTCTTCCTGTTGCAAATAATCTTTATCAGGCATTAAAAATAAAAGCACAGAAATTTTCTGATTTTTTTCTATGGCCGTGTTTTTTTCCTGGCTGCGCATTAAAACGAGCGTGTGGGTTTGTTTTTTAGAAACAATTCCTTTATCAAGTTCCACTACAAACCAACCTGCATAATCAGAGATCAGTTGTCTTGATCTTATTACACCTTTCAAAGGCATATAATCAAGTATAGCTGCATTTTTTCTGCCGCCGTTAAAAACGAGTTCCATACCTACATACTTAGCGAAATTTATTTTTCTGCTCATGATAAATACAAAAGGATTTAGGCTCGAAAAGAATTGCAGTTTTTCCCAGCGCTTCGGAAAAACATCAAGACTCGTTAACCTGAGTGCAAGAAACATTAAAAGATACCAGCTCTCTGTTAAGGCATCTACCAGACACATATTTCCGGTAGAGACACCGTAAATAAAACTCAGGCAGATGTACTCAAACACAATTACGGCAAATAAGGCGCTGCTCAAAATTGCACCGAGTTTATTTGTATTTATATTTTTTGCAGCCGAGTAAAACGGTGAGTTGTTCAGGCAATTGTTTACCATACTTGTAAAAACCACAATTTCTGAAAGAACAATTCCAAACGGAATAACCCAGATTTCCGCAAATTTTTTGTCGAGAAAAAAATCGTAAAGCCCGTGTACTGTTGCTGCAATAAATAAACCGGCAAAGAAAATCAGGTAAGGATTTTTTTTCCATCCTTTTAATCCGGGATACCATTTGGTTAGCATAAGCAGGTAGGTGATAATGCAGGTATCTGCAACATGACTCATTACGCACCAAAGGGCGCGGCTGTGAATATTATACATGCCGTCTTCATCAAAATAAATTATATTTTCAATAAAGGCAAAACTCATAGCGCTCAGCGCTCCGAAAATAATGTAATCTATGGGTTCGTTAATTGCCTTTGTAAACCTGAGCAGAATAAGAAACGGAATTATTTTTATGAGTTCTTCGAGCAGGCCCACGCCAATAATATTATAAGCCAGGTCGTTCATCGCCTCGCCCGTTTCGTAAAAGTCTAAGTAATAACGCTCGATATGATATAACAATAAACACAAAAACACTGAAATGCAACCGAGGAAAACGGTTAGCAATACATAGCGTTTCCTTTCCGTTTCAAACAGGTCTATTTTTCGGATGTAGTACAACCAGATCATGAAAATTAAAAAAGCACCTGCAATTCCGGCAATATTCCATGATTTAAAAACGTATTCAAAATCAAACAACAAAAAATCAAAGTAATGCGCGTTGCGAAAAGAAATTATTTTTTTAAAACGAAGGTCAAGAAACTGAAAGGCGGCTTTGTCCTGGTAAAGTTGCAGAAGAGAAATATAATCTGCCCTCTTAAAATAGTAAGAAGACAACCAATCCACATCCTCATCCATATTCCCTTTATTGCGAAGATCTTTTTTGTAATAGGATTCTTTTTCGCCATTGGTTGGTTGCAGCAAGGCGTATAAATACTGAACACAGGATTTTTGCTGATCAGAAATTTTCTCCAGATTTTTTTGAATCAGTTCGGACGACGAATCGCGGAGAATAAAAGAATAGGCAGTTGCAAAATAACCGGCATCGCGCAGGTCTTTGTTTTGCGAAAGAATAAGGCTGTCGTGAAAATCATCAATTTCAAGATTGCTTTTAAAATGACTTTTGTAAGCAGCCATTTTTTTTTCAGTTTCAAAATCATGTTTAAAATCAAGCGATTTTAAATGATAGAACATCAGATTTTTTTCGGCAAGCATTTTTTGTTCAAATCCCCACAAAGCAAATTCAGGAATGCCCCTTCTGTTGCCAAAATCAATTGCTTTATCGGGCGTACTTAAATCAGGTTCCGGAGAAATTACGTTTACTGTAATTACCAGAATAAAAAACCAGATCAGGCTCATCACAATAATATTGTAATCTCCAAATTGCCACCAGGGCCTGTTGGTTTTTTTATCGTTTCCGAATTTCCTTACCAGCAGGGCAGGAACCACCAGTAAAAAGAGGGTGAAAAGAATTACAATTTCGCCTGCAGTTTGTGCCATAAGATACTCTAACGAATTTACGCTTAATTTGGTTACGCATCTGCAAAGAAATTATGGAAGAAAGACGTCTGCGAATGGCGCAAATTTTCG
>JACMLS010000112.1 GCA_014379485.1 Bacteroidia bacterium
AAAAATCTTTCGGAATAATAAAGGCCGCCATCACTAATGCGCCTGCCCCAAGCATTGTTGCTTTAATTGCCTTGTTTAATTTTCGGTTAATTGTTTTCATGTGTCTTGTATTATTAATGGATGAACCGCGCTTTAATTTTTGTTTGTTTGCTCTTTTGATGCAGTACTTTTTAAAATTCCATAAACGGGGTACAATTTTTGTAGTGATTTATTTCGGATTAGTATGAGTTCATGATTTCTGAACGTTGAATTGCGAAAGGTGTGACTCCTCCGGAGTCAGGGAATATGTGGGGTGCAGGTAGTTAAGATATGTGATTCCGCTGGAATCAGGAAAGCCCTGCGTTTATCTTGACGGATACAAGATCACTATCGTGATTTGTTTGCACCCCGCTAAAAAACATTTATCTTTAAACCTACCTGCACCTGCGCGCAAACTTTTAGCCGCAATGCAAAAATTATGATCAGATTCTGGAGTATCTTATTAATTTTTTTTACATTTTTTTATTCTTGCTCCAATAAGAAGGAGCAGTTGGAAACACACTTCGCAGTTTCAATACTGAATGAGGGACCAAACGGCTCTGTCTACACCGACTCTGCTGGAAAAAATTTTGCGTTCAGGTCTTACAGAGCGTGTATCATTAATGACACAATTATTCCAATAGAGTTAGCAATTAATTTTGCTGCTGACTCTGTAGCATTGCTCCCGAAATCAGACAGGTATTTAAGAGTTTTTTTACTTCCAGACACAATGACGCCGGACAAATTATACGATTTTGAGGCTAATAATGGATTTGTAAGTGAGGGGCTAAAATCTTTTTTGAATACAGGCTTAACTAAAGCGACCATACTGAAAACAACTATTAAACCTAAGGAAAATTACTATGTAAATATCGGAACTCTCTTTTATCCTTCAGGCGGACTTACAGGTGCTGGACTTTTCATCAACGGACGAGGCCATACTATTCCATTTGTTCCAACTCAAGCAACAAAAACCGATGCAAAAAACAAAACTGAACAGGGCCTTATCTTTGGTATAGGCATTGACCCACCCCATAATTATTCATTAATTCCATGCGGACAGATTGTTTTCAAAAAATGATTCGCTCTTGATTCCAGCGGAATCGCATATCATAAAAGAAAATAAAGAATCAGAACTGACTCCATTAGGAGTCACACAGGTTGTGAAATTGAAAATAGTGCATCCCTGTCCGTTATTCTTCGTTCTGTAACTCCGCCCAAAAATGAAATCGGATTTACCAATAGACAGGTACCTATCTTACCCTTACCAGGCAAAAATTACCTGTTTGTGTTATACTATATAGTACGTTTCTGGTTGAAGCGTTTATATTTTGATTAAATGTAAATTTAGCCGGAGATTTTGTAACATTAGATGTAAACGGGGTTATAACACAAGGGAATGAAACGCCGGATAAGAGATGTGAGACTTTGAGATAATAGACTATGTAGAGGGGCGTGAAAAAAGAATTTATGCAATTAAGAAAAATAAGAAACAGACTTTTTTTGGCTTTTTTTGTGAGCTTGCTTTTTGTTTCGGTTCAGGCTACAGAAAAATATGCGGTTTCTGAAAACGGAAGTATTTTTTGCAGGGCTGAGCAAAATGGAAGCGAAGTGGCCGTTAGAATTTACAGCACAAAACTTTCGGGGCTTGTTTCTTCGTATACGTTTCCGTTGCGGCCTAAAGAAAAACTGAAAGCGATCAGGCTTTCTCCCAACGGAAAATACCTGGAGATCATTACTGAAGATGATCTTATTTATTTTGTTGCCGCTAAAACAGGAATTGAGGCTATAAACTTTTATACTCCCGGAATTCTGAAACCTGCGCTTCAACGAATCTTTTATTCTCCAGACAACCAGCACCTGCTTTATTATAACGGCATAAAACTGTTTCTTTATACCTTTGGCTCAGAAAATCAGGCTGAGGAAATAAAAGGCGCTATCGGCAATCCTGACCTGACACGATTTGATTCTAAGGGAGAACATTTTATTGTGAACCACAATAACAATTCTTTCTACTACAGATCTGACAGTATAAAAAAATTCAAATCGGTAAGTTGTCCTGATCTGAAAGTTGATGATCAGAAAAATATACTGATCGGTTATAAATTTACACGCAAAGATTACTCTGTTTCTGTTTTCAGAAAAGACAAAGTGAGTAAATTATTTACTTACAGCTCAAACACTTTATTACATCGTATTTCTGATTCGCTGCAAAAAACAAATGCCGACGCTTATAAAAAAGTAAAACCCAAAATTACTTTTCTTGGTAATGCCGGAGAGCTTTCGCCGAATGGAATGAGGGCAGCCAGTATAATAAAGATCGATAATCAACTTTCAAATTATATTCTTATTGACGGGTATTTGTCGGCAACGTATACTTTAGAAGAACTGCCTGAAAAAACTCCGACAGAAATTAAATGGAAAACAGATTCCACTCTTTTAATTACAAGCGGAGAAAAATATTTTCTCGGAGTTATTTCTGGAAGCGGCTTACAGATCAAACCTGTAAAAAAACCCGAAGACAACAAATGCGAATACTCGTCTGATTATTCTTTGTGTTTTGAAAAAGGAAAGCATACAGTGTTCAGCGATGTAATTAACGGAGGAGGAAACAACGCAGTATCAAAATATTCTTTTGTTGATTATTCAGGAAACTCAGAATTTATTTTCTTAAAAGAAAAAGATAAATTCTATTTTTTGCGTTCTTCTGAAACCGATTCAGATACAGAACCGCATTTGTTGGGCGAAACAAAAATTACAGGCACACAGCAATTTGTAGAATCTGATGCTGAGTTGCCCGAAGGAACGAAACCTATGAAACCCGCTACGTTTGTAAACATCAGCGATACAGTTAACCTTTCGGGATTAAAAGTAGACCTGGTATCTGCTGAAATGGAAAACGGCGAAATAGTTTTAAGAGTGAGTTTAAAAGACACCAATGGAAATGTTTATACTGGTGCAGCAACAGAAAAATGGTTAAAGATCTTTTGCAATTTATCTTTGAGAAAACCAAACAACCTGGTAAGACAGATCAGCAACTTTAAAATTACAGAGGGCAAAAAAGAAAAAATTCCGGTGCGCGCCATTACCGTTGCACTTGATTTCAGCGGTTCTATGGGGCCGCAACGTGCGCAAATTCTTGAAAACGGGATTGAGAATTTTATCAATAAAAAAAGAAAAGAAGATTACCTCGGCATTTTAAAGTACGACGACAAAATTAAAATGCAGACAGAACCCGATTCGGTTAAAAAAAATCTGCATCATAAATTACGAAAAACATCTTTTTCGAAAATGGGAAACGGAACCAGCATTCTTGACGCTATGGATGAGGCTATACTTTCTCTTTCAAAAGTAAAAGGGATAAAAAACAAATCAATTATTTTATTTACCGACGGGCTTGACAATTCAAGTACACTATCGAAAAAAGAAATTATCAGCAACGCCTTAAAGTATAACATTAAAATAAACACCATTGGTTTTGCTGATTGGGTAGATGAAGAGTTTTTAAAAAGTATTTCGCAATCTACCGGCGGAAGTTATACGCGTTTATACGGAACAGAAAATATGGAATGGATTTTTGACGATGTGCTGGCGCGCGGAGACAATCATTACGAAATACGGTTTACGCCTGACACCTTTGACGTTTCTTACAGTGGCGTTTTAAATATTTGCGGAGACAAAGGTTTTGCAGACACATTACTTTTTTCGATAAAGAATATTGAGGTGCTTAAAAAAGAATTGGAAAACCCTGATCTGACAGATGCTGACATTAAACCAATGGTGATGACCAAAGAGGATAAAGGAAATAATCTTAAACCTATTGAGAATGTAAAACCGATGGACAATTTTTCGCAGGTAACTAACGGTTCAGATACACACGAAAAACCCTACGGTGAACTTTTGGGAACGGTGAATGACAGCACTCAAAAGGAATTTGACGAAATTGAATTTCCGAATATTAAATTTGTTTTTGATCTGACCGCAGTTATTAAAGGAACAGATGAAGGCATTGATGGCCTCGTAAAATTTCTGAAAAAACATATTGAAATGAAAATTGAAGTGCAGGGCCACACAGATAATAAAGGTGATGATGCGTACAACATGAAACTTTCGCAGGAGCGGGCAGATAAAATAAAACAAAACCTTGTTGGCTCAGGAATTGCGGCCTCGCGCATTAACGCAAAAGGTTACGGCGAAGAAAAACCGGTTGCGCCCAACGACAGCGAGATTGGCAGAACAATAAACAGGAGAATTGAGTTTGTTTTGGTGAAGTAAACCAAAGCAGGTCTTATACCAAATGCGCATGTAAATTAGTCCAAAGATGCGCAGTCATTTTTTATTAAGATGATGAAAAAGGACAAGTAGATTGGACTAATTTACATGTGCTTTTGGTATTAAACAGACAAGCCCCTTTTTTGCGTCATTTCTTAACATTAAAAAACATTGCAGGCATTCGTTTATTATTTTCGACTAACTACGAACTGATTCGGTTTAGTAGCACAAAATCCATGATTTTTTCATTGGGTTTGCTCTTTAAAAGGGTACTTTTGCAAGCTTACTCCCCAAAAATGAAAACGTATTTACTATTAGCCTGTTTTTTCCTTTTTACAGGAAACTTTTACCTGAACGCGCAGGAAAATAAACAAGGCGCCGCCCAATCTCCAACAAGCGAAAAAAAAATTCTTTACTACTCTTTCAGCGGAGCAAACTCTGTTGCTGAGCTGGAGACGCTGAAGAATGAGATTTTACTTGTAGAAAATGTTAAGGAAATAAAAACGGAATGTAAAGCCGAAAAAAAACTGGCACAATTCAGAATTGTGTTTTTCGAAAAGAGAAAAACAAGTGAAGGAGATAAAGAATTTGATATTGCCGCAATCAAAAAACTGATTTTGAAATATCAATACGTTCCCGGCGATTTTAAAATTGAACCGGCTGAATAATTTAATTCAGAAAAATTACACTAAAGTTCAGGATAATTAAAAATTTGATTTTTATCAGATGAAAAAAATAATTTCGGTTTGCATTTTTTGTTTTGTTTCGTTGATTGCTTTTGCGCAGAGTAACGATTGTTCTACGGCAACTGCGCTGGTTGTTACTGCCAACTGCTCATCGCCTGTAAGCGGAACTACTATTGGCGCAACACAATCGCTTCCGGCCTGTACCGGCGTTGCTGATGATGATGTGTGGTATGCGTTTACAGCAAGCGGAACTTCTCAGTATATTTCAATTACAGGCAACGGCGCATTCGATCCCGTGTTCGAAATTTTTTCAGGAAGCTGCGGAAGCCTTGTGTCTCTTAATTGTATTGACAATACTTTTGGCGGCGGAACCGAAACGCTTTTAATGACAGGTTTAACAACGGCCAACGTTTATTACATAAGGGTTTTTGATTACGGAACAGGGACCCCCGGAAATTTTACGATCTGTGTAAGCACTCCTCCAACCGCACCTGCAAATAATATTTGCGGATCTGCAACAGCGCTTACTGTAAACGCAGCCTGCTCTTATACAAACGGAACAACTTTTGGAGCAACACAATCTTTTACTGGTTGCGTTGGAACTGCAGATGATGATGTGTGGTACTCGTTTGTGGCGAACAGTCCTGTAATGAATATTACAGTTGACCCGTCTGCAAGCATGGACGCTGTGGTTGAATTGTATTCCGGAACCTGCGGAAGTTTAACTTCAATTCAGTGCGAAGATATTGGTCTTACCAATGGAAACGAAACAGTAAACGCGGTTGGCCTTATTCTGGGACAAACATACCTGGTAAGGGTTTATGATTACTATGGCGGCAACGGATATCCTTTTCAGATCTGTATAACAGGAACGCCTCCTGTCGGAATTCCTTCGAATGATAATGCCTGCGGGGCTATTGCTTTACCAACCGTTACATCTGATTGTAATTTTTCTGTTTTCAGTAATGTAAACGCAACAGAAACCGCATCGCCTGCGCCATCATCTTGCGTAGGTGGAGGTGGTGCAATGGACGGGGGGTTTTCTACTGCCACAATTAAAGATGTGTGGTTTAGTGTTGTGGTTCCGGCCAACGTAAAAATTACAATTACTGCAATGCCCAATATGGGTGCCGGATATATTTCTGACGGCGTTATCGCATTGTATTCAGGCGCCTGCGGTTCGCTTACACAAATTGCATGCAGCGATGATAATGCGGCGTATCCGGGTTCTGGAAATGATTTACTTCCGTACATAAGCGCATCAGGTTTAACACCCGGAACCACAGTGTACATTCGTTATTGGGGTTATGGTTCTTCTGTTGCCGGAAATTTTGGTATCTGTGTTTCTTCTCCTACCAATGATAATTGTGCAAACGCATTATACATTTGCGATATAAACGGTTACGGCGCATCTACTTCATCTGCATATACGCCTGACCGTCCGGGAAACATGTTTGGCAATAACGAAACAGCTGCAGGCGTTGACCAACCTGATGGAATAAATACGGGAGGAATTTTTGGACAAGGAGGAGGCTGGGGAACAGGTTCTCCTTTTTTCGATGTAAATATTAATAATAATAGTTGGATACGATTTACAGCCGCAAACACAAGCGCTGTTTTAAATGTTACTATTGGAAATTGCTGGGTAGGCAATTATCCGTCAGGCGGAATCCAGATGCAGATTTTCAGCGGAACCAATTGTACAACTTTTACTCCTGTTTCAGATTTTAAAGAAGGCTCTACGAATTTTACCATCACCGCAAATAATTTAATTGTAGGAAATGATTATTATTTAATGGTTGATGGGTTTGCAGGCGATATTTGTAATTACACTATCACCGCAAATTCAGGCGTGCAGTTTCCGGGAATTACCGCTTTGCCTGACAGTGTTTGCCCGGGCGGAAGTTCTACACTTACAGGTCCGAATGGAGCAAGCGCTTATTACTGGGAGCCCGGCGGACAAACAACACAAAGCATCATTGTTACACCGCCTTACAGTATGACCTATACCTGTGTTGCAAGCGGGATCTGCGGATTTAAACAAACCATTACAAAAACGGTTTATGTAAAACCACTTCCAACAGTTTCTGTTAATGCAACATCAAATTACACAGTAAATGTTTGCGGACAACAAAACACCACACTTACTGCAACGGGGGCCGGAACTTATTCCTGGAGTTCGGGGCAAAGCAGTTCTTCTATTATTGTTAATCCTTCCTCAACAACATCATACACTGTAACCGGAAATTTAAATGGCTGTACTAATACAGCGGTGGCAACTGTAAATGTTTTACCGCTTCCTTCTGTTACTGCAAGCGGAACCAGCATTTGTTTAAATTCTTCCGGAACAATTTCTGCTGCGGGCGCATCTACTTATTCGTGGAGCTCCGGTCAAACAGGCTCTTCGGTTTCTGTTAGTCCAACTTCAACAACATCTTATACTGTTACTGGTACTGCACTAAATAGTTGCACCAATACTGCTGTTGCAACTGTTACTGTTTTATCATTACCAGTAGTTACAGCAAGCGGAACAAGTATTTGTTTTAATTCTTCCGGAACAATTTCTGCTGCGGGCGCTTCTACTTATTCGTGGAGTTCCGGCCAAACGGGTTCTTCAGCTTCTGTTAGTCCAGCTTCAACAACATCTTATACTGTTACTGGTACTGCACTAAATAGTTGTACCAATACGGCTGTTGCAACCGTTACTGTATTACCATTGCCAAGCGTTACAGCAAACGGTGGAATTATTTGTAACGGACAAAGTGCAACCATTTCTGCAAGCGGCGCAAGCACTTATGTTTGGAGTAACAGTGCAACCGGAGCAAACACAAGTGTGAGCCCAACAAGCACTACAAACTATACCGTTACAGGAACAGATGCAAACTCTTGCGTAAATACTGCAACAGCAAGTGTAACAGTAAATCCCTTGCCTGTAATTAATATTAGTCCGCTTACAGTATGCAGTAATCAAAGCGGAACAATTACAGCAAGTGGTGCTGTTTCTTATTCATGGAGTACAGGAGCAAGCGGACCATCCATAAGTGTTGCAAATTTAAGCGCTAACACAACTTATACGGTAAATGGAACTGACGGAAATAATTGTACAAACGCAAACACCGTTACTGTACAGGTAAATTTAATTCCAACACTTGCATCTACACCAACAATTACGCAAAGCAATTGCGGATTATCTACAGGTGCAATTACAGGTGTTGTTGTAAACGGAAGCGGTGCTCTTTCTTATTCCTGGACCAATTCTGTAAATGCTGTTGTGGGAACTTCTGCCAGCATCACAAATATTCCGGCAGGAAATTATAATCTTACTGTTACAGATGCAAACGGATGTTCGGATGTTTTCAGTTTTAATATTTCCAATCCGGGCGCACCGGTTTCACCAACAGCTACTGCACTTGCTCCTGTTATTTGCGCAGGAGACTCAATAAATTTATTTGCTTCAACTATAAGCACTGCAACTTATCAATGGACGGGGCCTAACGGATTTAATTCTTCGAGCCAAAATCCGGTTATTACTCCTTCAACAACCAGCGCAAGCGGAACGTATTCTGTAATTGCCACAGTAAATAATTGTACGGGGCCAGCAGGAACTGTTTCTGTTACTGTAAACGCATTACCAATTGTTAGCGCAGCCTCACAACAAAACACTTATTGCAGCGGCGATTCGGTAAATTTATTTGGCAGCGGCGGCACAATTTATTCGTGGACCGGGCCAAATGGTTTCTCTTCTGCTTCACAAAATCCTGTTGTACAAAACTCGTCAGTAAACGCAAGCGGAACTTATTCGTTGGTTGTTACAGATGTAAACGGTTGTATAAATTCTGCAACTGTGGGATTGCTTGTGAATTCAACACCGCAATTATCTAACAACAGTGTTGCACCAAACGATAGTGTGTGTGCGGGGAGCAACGTAACTTTTTCAGTGAGTTCAACTGGTTCTCCGGTTTATTCGTGGACCGGGCCAAACGGGTTTAGCGGAAATTCTTCAACTGTAAGTTTAAGCAATGCTGCAACTTCTCAGAGCGGAACTTACTCTGTGGTGGCAACAGAAAATAATTGTTCGTCGCAATTGCTTATTGTAAATCTTACTGTAAATCCATTACCAATTGTCAGTGCAGCCACACAACAAAATACTTATTGCAGCGGCGATTCAATAAATTTATCTGGCAGCGGCGGTACAATTTATTCGTGGACTGGGCCAAACGGTTTCTCATCTGCTTCACAAAATCCTGTTGTGCAAAATTCATCAGTAAACGCAAGCGGAACTTATTCGTTGGTTGTTACAGATGCAAACGGTTGTGTAAATTCTGCAACTGTGGGATTGCTTGTAAATCCAACTCCACAATTATCTAACAACAGTGTTGCGCCAAACGACAGTGTGTGCGCAGGGAGCAATGTAACTCTTTCAGTAAGTTCAACTGGTTCTCCGGTTTATTCTTGGACCGGGCCAAATGGGTTTACAGGAAATTCTTCGACCATAAATTTAAACAACACCACAGTTTCACAAAGCGGAACTTACTCTGTTGTGGCAATAGAAAACAATTGTTCATCGCAATTGCTTACGGTAACTCTTGTTGTAAATCCATTACCAAATGCTTCTGCAACGGTTGTTGACCCGTCAGTTTGCGCTTCTCAAACTATTCAGTTAAATGCTTCGGGCGCAAATTCTTATTCCTGGAGTGGCCCTAACGGATTTACAAGTTCGCAACAGTCGCCACAGATTTCTCCGGCCATTTTAACTGCAAGCGGAATTTATACTGTTACGGTTACTGATGCAAATAATTGTTCGGCAAGTTCAACTGTTTCTGTAACTGTAAATGCTTTGCCTTCTGTAACAGCGCAGGCCTTTGCAAATTCTCTTTGTTCAGGAAGCACTATTTCTTTATCAGCAAACGGAGGAGGAGTTTATAGTTGGACAGGGCCAAACAGTTTTGTTTCTGCTTCACAAAACCCGGCAATTATAAACGCAACAACCAACGCAGGCGGAACATATACCGTAACTGTTACAGATATTAATGGCTGCAGTTCTTCAGACACCGTAAACGTTTCTGTAACACAAACCCCGCAAATGCTAAGTACTATAAGCGACTCTACCTGTAACAACGGAGCATTAAGTTTAAACGCAACAGCAAGTGTTGGTACCATTAACTGGTATAGCGATGCAGCACTCACTAATTTAGTTGGAACCGGAGCTTCATTTTCTCCTACAGGTTTAATAA
Source organism: Bacteroidia bacterium (assembly GCA_014379485.1). GTDB lineage: Bacteria > Bacteroidota > Bacteroidia > B-17B0 > Aurantibacillaceae > AM-1111. The sequence goes on from JACMLS010000112.1 coordinate 10,211, forward strand.
ACGATTCTCTTTATACTTTTTACGCAGTGGCGGTAAACGGCCCTTGTTCAAGCGCTGTTGTTCCGGTTACTGCAATTGTACATTCGGTAATCGCTTCTCTTTCTGCAAACCCGCTCAGCGGGCCACCACCATTAAACGTTACATTCACCAACACCAGTACCGGCTTAAATACAACAGCAAATATTTTGTGGAATTTTGGAAACGGAAATACAAGCACGGCTTACAATGCCAATGAAAATTATCCGAACACCGGGAATTACCAGGTAACTTTAATTGTAATGAATACGCTTAATCTTTGCGCAGATACTGCTCAAATAACTATTACTGTTACTGATGAGATCACAACGGTTATTCCAAACGTTTTTACCCCTAACGGTGACGGAGTAAATGATTTTTTTACTTTTTTAATTTACGGAGCAAAAGAAGCAGAAGGAATAATTTATAACCGCTGGGGACAAGTTATGTTTAGCTGGACAGGCTCAAATGGAACCTGGGACGGAAAAACCCCTTTAGGAAATGAAGCCAGTGCAGGAACTTATTTTTATATTCTTAAAGCCAAAAGTTTTTCTGATGAGGAAAAAGAGTTTAAAGGTTACTTGTTGCTGGTGAGATGATTTGTGTTATTGAGATAAGTTCGAAAAAATAAATCAATCCTTCTTTAATTCATTCCCCAACTCTCTCAAACCCGCTTTTATTCCACTAAAAAAATAATTCTTCTTAAAATCGGGAACCATTTTCTCATCAAGTATGTTCCCGATCAAAGAATCAGGAATTACAGCAAAAATTGAATCGCCGGTAGAAATTCTTGCCTGGTATAATTTTTTACTTACTGCAATTGTAATTCCGTACGGATTGATTGCGTGTCCCCTGCCCCATTGCTTTGATGCAACGTGCATGTAATTTTTTATGTCATCGAAATAATAAATGGTGTCTGTTGTAAGAAGGAGAACATCACTTTTGATATTGTTACGAAACGAATCAATAAGTCCGTTGAGTTGCAGTTCCTCATTCTCACTTAAAATGTTTTCGAGATCGTTTACAGCGCCTTTTGATTCGGGAAATTTATAATTCTCTTTTGTTTGTTCTACGGTTCCGCTTTTAGGAAAGTTGTTGGGGCCGCAGGAAAAAAGGAGGAAAACAATTAAGCCTGAAAAAAAATAAATCAGTGTTTTCATTTGTTTAATTATTTTTTGGTTGAACTTTTCCGAACAGCTCTTCTAATTTCTTAAAGCGGAAATCGAACACGGTTTCTAATTGTTTTCTTAAAAACATACCATGCGCCATAGTGCCCAGAAAACCATACGGGGGCCGGTATTCCAAAAAATCTGTCATCTCTGTTCCTTCTGCCACACTTTTAAAACTGTGCCGGTGCTGCCACATTGCAAATGGTCCGGACTTTTGCGAGTCAATAAAATAATCTCTTTCTTTAACTTCTGTGATCTCTGTTTCCCATTTAAAAAAAATTCCAAGAAAAGGCGCAAACTTATAACGAATGATCATGCCGGGATACATTGCTTCGTCATCTTGCAGTTTGGTGAGCTGAATAAATTTTACGTCGGGGTGTGTGATAACCTGCAGGTTGTTTGGATGAGAAAAAAAATCCCACAATTTTTCAATAGAAAGTGGTAAGGTCTGAACTCTTTTTAGCTGGTAATTTGCCATTAACTTTTTCTAAGAATGATCATTGCAAGTATAAGTAATAAAACAACCGCCAGAGATATTTTTAAAAGACTTGTTGTGGCAGCGACCAACTCAGAAAGAAAGAAAACATAAATCACCAATAGTATTACAGCAATAACAGTCAGCACGATCATGCAGATTCTTAAAGCAG
>JACMLS010001069.1 GCA_014379485.1 Bacteroidia bacterium
CAAACGGTGACTTTGAAACAGCTATTGAATTACTTCGTAAAAAAGGATCTAAGATCGCTGCTAACCGTCAGGACCGCGATGCAAAAGAAGGTTTGGTTTTAGCTAAAATTTCTGCTGATAAACAACATGGTGTACTGGTTGTTGTAAATTGTGAAACTGACTTTGTTGCAAAAAACGAAGACTTTCAGCAATTCGCAAACACAGTTGCACAAATTGCTTTAGATAAAGCGCCTGCAACTATTGACGCGTTAAAAGCACTTCCATACAATTCCGATATTACCATTGCCGATAAGTTTTTAGAGCAAATGGGAAAGATCGGAGAGAAAATTGATGTGAGCTACTTCGAAACTATTAATGCAGGTAATGTTGTAGGATACAACCACCCCGGAAACAGGTTGGCTTGTCTTGTAGGATTCTCTAAAGAAGTTAGCGATGAGGTTTCTAAAAATGTGGCCATGCAGGTTGCATCTATGAACCCGGTTGCAGTTGATAAAGATGGTGTAGATGCAAAAACTCTTGAAAAAGAATTGGAAATTGCAAAAGAAACTACCCGTGCAGAAGGTAAACCAGAAGAAATGGTTGAGAAAATTGCAATGGGAAAACTAAATAAGTTTTACAAAGATTTTACTTTGCTGAATCAGGAATTTATTAAAGACAATAAATTAACTATCAGACAGTATTTAGAGCAAACTGATAAAGAGTTAAAAGTAACAGAGCTAAAACGCTTTTCGCTTTCTTAAAAAAAAAATAATTTGATCCCTCCAGAAAACGGAGGGATTTTTTTTGACCTGTAAGATAGTATACACCCCAGTCATCGCGAAATTTAACGATGATGTAAAACGAAAGGTATGAAATACAAAAGAGTTCTCTTAAAATTATCAGGCGAAGCGCTGATGGGAAAAAAAAGTTTTGGCATTGATCAGGAACGTTTGGCTGAGTATGCACACCAGGTAAAAGAAATTTCTGAAGCCGGAGTTCAGGTTGCAATTGTTATTGGAGGAGGAAATATTTTTCGCGGTATACAGGCAGAAGAAGGAGGAATGGATCGTGTGCAGGGAGATTATATGGGAATGCTTGCAACAGTAATTAACTCAATGGCCCTGCAATCTGCATTAGAAAGTATTGGTGTAAAAACACGCTTACTCAGCGCAATTAAAATGGAACAGATCTGCGAACCATTTATTCGCCGCCGAGCAGTACGTCACTTAGAAAAAATGCGCGTTGTAATTTTTGGCGCCGGAACGGGTAATCCCTATTTTACAACTGATACAGCTGCAGCTTTGCGCGCAATAGAAGTAGAAGCAGATGTAATTTTAAAAGGTACGCGTGTTGACGGAATTTATACTGCCGATCCTGAAAAAGATTCTAAAGCAACAAAATACGAGACTATTACTTTTGATGAAGTGTATAAAAAAGGTCTTGAGGTAATGGACATGACAGCCTTTACGCTTTGCAACGAAAACAAACTTCCTATCATAGTGTTTGACATGAACACCAACGGAAATCTGAAGAAATTAATTACCGGCGAACCTATTGGGACTTTGGTGGAGTTTTAAAAGGAGTTGTTTCTCAAGAAAATTGAAAAGGGACGTATTCCGTTCCTTTTTTTATTTGGTTGATTTATAGCAAAATAGGATACATGGCAATAAATATTTTGTCAAAAAACTTGGCAATAAATATTTTGTCATTATATTTGGCAATAAATATTTTGTCAAAATGAAGAATAGTTTAGGGAAACCTGCCACCGACGATGCCTTTTATGATCGGGAAAAGGAAATCAAAAAAATTTACCGGGTACTGGAAACAGGAACGAGCATCTACTTGGCCGCTCCGCGAAGAGTTGGCAAAACATCGATTTTAAAACATCTTGAAGAATCTCCTAAAGACGGTTTTTACTTCGTGTACATAATTACCGAGTCGGTTGACACAAAAAATGAATTCTTTAAAGTTCTTTTTGAAGAATTGATAAAAAGCAAAGCGATTCAAAATTTATCCAAAATTTCTCATTCAATTAAAGATGTAGTCACTGGTTTACTTGGCAGAGTAAACAGCATTAATGGAGTGGAATTGAGAGAGGGAAAAGAACCGGACTATTTTGAATTGCTCGTCGATCTTTTTTCTAATATCTCTAAAGAACATGCTCGCGTTATTGTAATGATCGATGAGTTTCCTCAAACCATTCAGAACATTATGGAAATAGAAGGAAAAAAATCTGCAGAGAATTTTCTTCAAAAAAACAGGGAAATAAGGCATCACAAAAATATCCAGGAAAAAATAAGTTTTATTTATACTGGTTCCATTTCACTTTTTCCTATGGTAGAAAAAGTAACCTCGCTCACTGCCATCAATGATTTGCGAACAGTGAGTGTAGAACCTTTGGAACCGGATGATGCAAAATTTTTCCTATCACTTTTGTTACAGAACGATAACATCGTTATTAAGGAAGGCTTGATTGATTACGTACTTATAAAAATGAGTTGGTTAATTCCTTTTCATCTTCAATTAATTGAACAGGAAATTGTTGATGTATTTGAATCTGACGGTAAAGAAATTGATGAAGTTGCAATTAATAAAGCTTTTGATCAGGTTGTTCACAGCAGAAATAAACCACAATTTGAACCTTATTTTGCAAGACTGGCAAAAATATTTAAAGGAGAAGAATATAAGTTTGTAATGGAAGTACTTACAATTACAGCCAAGAACGATAAAATTGAACCGAATGTATTGAATGATATGGGGGTAAAACACCAGTTACAGGAAACAAAAACCATTATGGAAATACTCGAAAGCGATGGATACATTTTTGAGAACGGGGGCCATTATCGTTACACATCGCCCATATTACAATTGTGGTGTAAAAAACATATCTGCCAATGATGCTAGAACATAAAATATATAATCCGGCCAGTCAACCAAAAGAATGGCTGATAGATCATTTTGTAGTGCG
>JACMLS010001070.1 GCA_014379485.1 Bacteroidia bacterium
CGAATTACAATTCCGTTTTTTGAAAGGTGATCGTAAATTTCTTTTGGACTTGTTGTTTTTATCAATAGAAAATTCGCTTCGCTTGAAAAAACTTTCAGCACAAAAGAGAATTTTTTTAATTCTTCGGCAAGTAGTTTTCTTTCACTTACAATTTCTTTGATCCATTCATTTACCTGCGGTAATTCATCCAACGCTTTCATAGCTATCTGCTGGCTCATTTCGTTTATGTTATAGGGCGCTTTCACTTTATTCATTACGTGAATGATGTCTGCAGAAGCAAAAGCCATTCCCACTCTTAAAGCCGCAAGGCCCCATGCTTTTGAAAGCGTTTGTAAAATTACCAGATTAGGATAATTCAACAGTTCGGGAATCAAACTTTTGTAGGAAGCAAAATTTATATACGCTTCATCCACAACAACAATTCCGTTTATTTTTTCGAGAATCAGTTTTATATCATTCCATTTTACCCCATTACCGGTTGGATTGTTGGGGCAACACACAAAAAACAAACGTGTATGTTCGTCAATTGCATTTAAAATTGCTGAGGTATTTAACTGAAAAGTTTCAGGAGTTAAATTAATATTTCTTACTTCTACATTGTTGATGTTTGCCAGCACTTCGTACATACCATAAGTGGGCGGACAAATAATTACGTTGTCTTTTTGTGGCTCACAAAAACAGCGGTATAAAAGATCAATTGCTTCGTCGCTGCCGTTGCCTAATAAAATATTTTCTGGCAGCAAGCCTTTTACGCCGCTTAATTTTTTTTTGAGTTGTAACTGATAAGGGTCGGGATAACGGTTGTGATTTCCTTCTACGGGCGAGCCCAAACTGTTTTCGTTGGCGTCTAAAAAAATTCCGCTTTTGCCCTGGTATTCATCGCGCGCACTTGAGTAGGGAGTGAGGTTGAGAATATTTTTTCTGATGATGGATTGTAAGTCGAACATAGTTTATTTCTGTAAATTTTTTAATCGCACGGTTACAGCATTTTTATGCGCCTGCAAACCTTCTGCCTCAGCCATGGTTTCAATTGCGCTGCCAATATTTTTAATTCCTTCTCTTGTAAGTTCCTGGAAAGTTATTTTTTTTACAAAACTGTCAAGTGAAACGCCGCTGTAAGCTTTTGCGTAACCGTTTGTTGGCAGTGTGTGATTTGTTCCACTTGCATAATCGCCGGCGCTTTCGCAAGAAAAATTTCCAATAAAAACAGAGCCCGCGTTTTTTACCTGCAAAGAAATTTTATTGGGTTCTTTACAGGCAAGAATTAAATGTTCGGGCGCATATTCATTCAGTAAATGCATCCCTTCGTTTAAATCCTTCACTAAAATTGCTTTACTGTTCTTCAATGCTTTTTCTGCAATTTCCTTACGGGGAAGATCTTTTAGCTGAAGAGAAATTTCTGAAATAATGCTTTCAATAATTTTTTCGTTTGTACATACAAGCACTACCTGGCTGTCTGCTCCGTGTTCTGCCTGACTTAAAAGATCTGCCGCAACAAATTCAGGCACGCAAAATTCATCTGCCAGTACAGCAAGTTCAGACGGACCTGCGGGCATATCAATTGCAATTCCTTCTTTATTTACCAATTGCTTTGCGCAGGTTACGTATTGATTGCCCGGACCAAAAATTTTATAAACTTTCTGAATGCTTTCTGTTCCGTAAGCCATTGCCGCAATTGCCTGCGCACCTCCTGCTTTAAAAATTTTTGTTACCCCGCAAATTTTTGCTGCGTAAAGAATTGCCGGATGAAGATTTCCTTTTGAATCAGGAGGCGAACAAATAATTATTTCTTTGCAGCCCGCCAATTTTGCGGGAATGGCAAGCATCAACACTGTAGAGAACAAAGGCGCTGTTCCGCCCGGAATATATAATCCTACTTTTTCAATGGCCACAGATCTTCTGAAACATTTTATGCCGGGCATTGTTTCTACCCACAACTCTTCTTCTTTCTGTTTAGAGTGAAATTTTTCAATATTTTCTTTGGCGAGTGAAATGGCCTGTTTTAATTCCGGAATAATCAAAGCACCAGAACCAACGATCTCGAAATCTTTAACCGCAAAATTTTCAAGTGCAGGTCCGCCGAATTTTTCTGTGTATTCTTTTAAAGCAGTATCTCCTTTTGTTTTTACGTTGAGAAGAATTTCACTCACTGTTTTTTCAAGTGAGAGAGAATCAAGGACAGGACGTTTCAATAGTTCGGGCCAATCGTTTTCTTCCGGATATTTGAATAGTTGCATGTTGTGTAAGTTAGACGATCATTTTTTCTATGGGAACAACAAGAATTCCTTGCGCTCCGTTTTCTTTTAGTTTTTCAATTATTTCCCAGAAGTCATCTTCTTTTAAAACAGAATGAACAGAGCTCCATCCTTTTTCTGCAAGCGGAAGAATGGTAGGGCTTTTCATTCCGGGTAATATGGAACAGATCTTTTTTAAATTTTCATTGGGGGCATTCAGTAAAATATATTTGTTCTTACTTGCTTTTCTAACGGACTGGATCCGGAACAAGAGTTTTTCAATTATTTTATTTTTTTCTTTATCGAGATTTTTGTTTGCGATTAAAACGGCTTCTGATTTTAATACAACCTCCACTTCTTTTAATCCGTTTGTAAAAAGTGTTGAGCCGGAGCTTACAAGATCGCAAATTGCATCTGCAAGGCCAATTCCCGGAGCAATTTCAACTGAGCCGCTTATTTCGTGTATTTCGGCTTTTACTTTGTTTTTTTTCAGAAAACTTTTCAGGATCTCTGAATACGAAGTGGCGATTTTTTTTCCGCTCAGGTCTTTGATGCTTTTGTATTTTTTTTCTTTGGGAATAGCAATAGAAAGTCTGCATTTTCCAAAACCAAGTTTATCTATTACGTTCACAGCTTTGTTTTTTTCGAGCATAACGTTTTCTCCCACAATGCCAATATCTGCAACACCATCTTCTACGTATTGCGGAATATCATCGTCGCGCAAAAAGAAAACTTCCAGGGGAAAGTTTTTTGCCTCTGCTTTTAATTTGTTCATACTGTTGTTAAATGTGATTCCGCATTCTTTTAACAAGCCCAAAGAGTCTTCACTTAAGCGACCCGATTTTTGAATGGCGATTTTTAGTTTCATAATTTTATTTTCTTTCAGAGATTATTTGTAAAAAAAAAGGCTTATCACACGGATAAGCCTTTACTAATTTTTTTGCAAATACACAAAATCATCAGGGCTTACCGTTAAGTAAGTGGCTGTGATGATGAAGATGTTTTTTGCTGTTCATGGAGCAAATATAGGATTTTTTTTATCGCACAAAAAAATTAATTTTATGTAAAAAAACAAGCCTATGAAAAAGATGCTGCTTTTTATACTTTGTTGTATTGTTTTTACTTCCTGCGGACTTAAAAGCGGCCAAAATTTCTGGGACAGCTCATCAGGTGGAGGAACGAGCCATCCTGATTCTGTTACAGATGAGGAATGGTCTCAAATGATGGGAAGTGAGGCTGCGAGAATGGCAGATAGCATCAGGAAAGCAGATTCAATGGCGTCACATCACTGAATCAGTCATTAAATCTCCCGATGGGAATTTCGAGTTTAAAATTTAAAAGATGAGTTTCAAAACCGCGCATAGATTTTTTGAACGCGATATTGTAGCCGTAATGAATAAAAAAATACCAGAATTGAATACCAATTTCAGGACAATAACCGAATGTGCCTTTGCTGCCATTGTTGAGATAGGTAAAATTGGCCAGTCTCATATGCGCAAAAAAGATAGAAAAATCTGTGGTAGATAAATTCATACCCCATCCTTTACCATTCAGGTTTTTTCTGAAACCCGTGTTGAATAAATTGTAAGAGTATTGCATAGATGTTTCATGTACAATTTTTTTACCTTTCTCTTTCGATTTTATTCTGTAAGCCGGATCAAATTCTCCGAACGAAATTTCTGCACCACCCCATTGGTTTTTGCCAATAAAAAAATCTCCTTTAAGCCAAAAGGCAACACGTTTCGGATGATATCCGTATTTTTTTAATGTGTCCAGTTCGGGTATGAGATTTTCTAAATATTCTTTTCTGTATTCGTAATTGGCGAGCATATAACTAAACCTGCATTTGTGGCATGTTGCTGCTGCAAGTTTATAAAGCGAATCAATTTTTTTCAACAGAACTTCATCATAATCAAAATCGCCGGTGGTATCATTGGCTGCAATGGAATCGTGCATTTGTGATAAAAGCAACGCTCTGTAACCAATGAGTTTTCCTCTGAAAACATCAACAGAAAAATCTGCCGGGTCGTAAAGATCCAGAGTGTCCTTGTATTTTTGCAGATCCTCGCCCCTGTACCATTTGATGCGGGTGTTTTCGATTTGATTTACGATATTACTTTGCTCAAGAGAATCTAACTGAGAAAATGCGGGAAGTGAAAACAGGAAATACAGACAACTGAACAGCAATTTTATTTTTTTCATACAAGGGGGCCATTATTTTACCAGCAATTTTTTTGCGTCGGCAAATATAAGCTTTTCCCACTCAGCATATTCTTTTGCACTTGGGTGTAAACCATCGTCTGCAACAAGAGTGCTGTCGTCTTTCATTTTAAGTGATATGTCGTAAATATCAACCAAAGGCAATTTGTATTTGGCAGCGTAATTTTTTATTACTGCATTAAATTCTTGTATGCCTTTGCTGATATCTCTGCCGCCCGAATAATTTTTTCCGGCAGGTGTAACCCCAAAATCAGGAATGGTTACCAGCAGAATTCTGTTTTTGTTTGCGTCGAGTTTTTTTTGAATGGCTGTAAGAATTATTCCGTAATTTTTTTCGAAGGTGGTTTTATCTACACTGCGTACCCAATCGTTTACACCAATGAGTAAGGTTACAAAGTTTGCGTCTGATTTTTCTAAGACTGGTAATTCGTAATCAATGAGGTCTTGTGTAGAAAATCCGTTGCGTGCAGGGTTTACTGCCAGAAATGTTTTCACCCCTTCTGCATTTAGCTGGTTGCTTAAAAGCTGCGGCCACGATGTTTCTACAGATGCGCCGGTTCCTATTGTATAAGAATCTCCTAAGGGAAGGTAATGTATTTCGCTTAAGATCCCCTTTTCATTTAGCGCAGGTGTGTCGTTCTTCATAAATTTTTTAGCTGCAAGAAAAATAATTGCAATACCGATCATAAAAAGAGAAAGAAATATTCTGAATTTTTTCATTGGTTAAAATTTTTAGTGCCAGATAACTGTTATTGTTTCATTATCATAATTCAAATAATATTCTCCACTTGGCAGCTTATTTAAATAAACTGATTTGGCAAAACCCCGCTTTACTATATTTCCGTAATGGTCATAGACCTCGTAAAGAGTTTCTGTTGGAAATTCTATTGGAAGAGGGTTGTAATTTATTCCAGGTTTAATTTTTTCTCTTTCGGGTTGTTCAATTGAAATGGGTTTTGAAATGTTTGGTTTATTAAGTGAATAGCTGCTTATTCTGAATTGATTTTTTCCGCTATGAAAATATTTTTTAATATTGATAGAGTAAGAAATAATGTCTTTTGTTTTAGGAATGTTTTTCGCTTCCTCCCAATTCCTTACAACGCCTTCGGTTTCTGTTTCTTCTATTTTTACCCATTTGTTCCATCTGTATTGCTGAATTGCAAATGTGTGGTTAATTCTTTCCCGCTCAGTTTCCCATTTAAGCAAGCTGTCATTCTCTATCCGCAAATTAAGAACATCTTTTGGACGTGGAGGATAATGTGATTGCGTATTGATCAGTTTGGGTTTACAGTTATCGCCATGAAAAATTTCTATTTGAACAGAATCGCCCGCTTTAAAATTCATTCGCCTCAGATCAATTTCATAAGCAGAAGATTGAATGGAGTCTGAAGGATATTCAATACCATTCACTAAAACTTTTTGAGTGCAAAATCCTTTTCCGCTGGCAGCATAAGGATTTTGAATGTAAATATTGTCTCCCAAAAAATTTCCTTTTAATACAAAACTTTGCTGCCCGTAAAACAAGGAAAGTGAAATAAGAAAAACGAATGAAGAATAAAACATTTTCATTTTAATTTGTTTTAGTACCATGCAATTTCGGTCATTTTATTGTCGAAATTCAAATAGTACGATCCTTTTTTGAGATCATTAATAAAAAGAGTCTGGCTGTAACCTTGCTTTAAGAGATTCCCATATTGGTCATACAATTCCCAATGCGTTACTTTTTTCAGATCAACCGGATGGGTAAAATAATATTTTCCTCCTCTTTCCACCTCAGCCAATTTTTCTTTGGGTCTTGTAACAAAAACAGGTTGCGAAGGTCTTGGTTGATTAAAGTTGAGCGTAAGCACCCTGAATTCATTTTTACCACTGTGCAGGTATTTTTTAATATTCACCCTGTAAGTAATTGTATCGCCCGTGTCTGTTAAAGTATCTACCTTTTCCCATCGCACCCACTTGTTCCACCTGAACTGCTCTACATAAAAAGGATAATTGAATTTTTCCCCTTTAGTTTGCCATACAAGAAAGCTGTCTTTTTCTATTCTGATCTTAAGAATATTATTTCTTCGCGGAGATCCGGGAGTGTTAAGCACTTTTGGTTTACAATTATCGCTATGAAAAATTTCTATTCTTAGTGTGTCACCATCTTTAAAACCCAACCACTTCAAATCAATTTCATAAGCAGTAGATTTTGTTGAGTCTATGGGATATTCTTTTCCGTTCACTAAAACTTTTTTTGTGCAGAATCCGTTTCCCTTGGAGTCAAAAGGATTCTGGATGTAAAGATTTTTGCCAAGGTAATTTCCCTGTAGAATTATTTTACTTTCCGTTTGTGCAAACAGTAGATTTGTGAGAAAGAAAAAAATTAAACCTAAAAACTTCATAGCATAAATTTACGAAGAATGAGTTTAATGCCCAAATTGAGTTTGCGGCTTTGCTCTCTGAATTTTTAACCACAGAGTGTACAGATCATTCTCCGTCAACTGACTGCGACTGACAAGGGAGGAAACACAGAGTACGTAGAGAGAAAATTAAGTCCGGATATTTTTTTATCTTTGAAATAACCGATTCGACTTTCTTTCATTAAAATTCTCAACGTGAAAAAAATAATTACTTCAGCAAGTTTCATTTTTTCAGTTTTGTTTTCGCTTTCGCAGAGCGGAACACAAACTTTTACTGTGTCAGGCACCTTTACTGTGCAAACCGGAGTTACTTCATTAGACATTGAAGTTGTTGGTGCAGGTGGAGACGGTGGTGGCAACGGAGGTGGTGGAGGCGGAGGTGGCGGTTATGCAAAAGGAACATATTCTGTAACTCCGCACCAGGTTCTGATCGTAACGGTTGGTACAGGCGGAGGCGGAGCAAGTAGTGGAACATCAAGCGTAGGTTCATTAATTTCTGCAACGGGTGGTGGAAACGGAACAAGCGTTTCTAATCCGAATATTGGCGGTGGTGGCGCAGGTGGTGTTGGAACAAACGGAACAACAATAAATAATACGGGCGGAACAGGTGGTGGTGGTTACTGGACTTATTTTGGCGGAGGTGGTGCAGGTGCAGCAGGGCCAACAAGTAACGGAGCAAGCGGAGGTAATGCAATTTTGTGGACTGGTGTTTGCCAAACCCCCGGTGGATCTGGCGGATTAAGTGGTGGTACGCCCGGTGGCGACGGAGGAAAAGGTGCAGGCTTTACAGACCCGGGTTGTAACGTTACAAATCCTGCAGTTGCTGGTCTTAGTTACGGTGGTGGTGGTGGTGGTGGAAATGGAAACGGTGGCCCCACTGCAACAGGCTCTGGCGGATTTGTTCAGATCTCTTATGGAACAACAAATGTAAATGCAATCGCATCAAAAAATAATGTAAGTGTTTTTCCAAATCCATTTACAAATAGAATTTCTCTTCAAAATGCAAGCGGAAAAGAGAATTACGAATTAGTAAATTCTATTGGAGAAATTATCTGGAACGGAAAACAAATTGAACAAAAAGATTTTTCTGATCTTAAAAGCGGAATTTATTTTTTGAAAATTACTGATGAAAAGGGATTTGTTTCAGTTATAAAAACGGTGAAACAATAATATTTGGGAACGCGGATGACGCGGATTTAGCAGATTCGCACGGATAAAAAAAACTGTAATTCAGGAAACAAAAATCTTTATCAGATAGGCTGTGACCATTTAGCTGATGTGGAAGCATCTGTTTGAGCAGCCGCAGCATCAACTATCTTTTTAAGTCCTGTAAATCCATAACCGAAAGGATCTTTCAAAAAACAATGTGTTTGGTTATCGCCAATGATTGTCAGATAAGAAATAAAATCCCAGCGCTTTGTTGGTTTAAAGGTGCTGATCTTATCAAAGGTGTGCACAAAACTTCCTTCTTTTTGCAGCGCAGAAAGATCAAGGTCTTTGGTTAAAGATTTACCGAGCATAAGTGGCCCGAGTATGTTTCCAAAAGCAAGGCCCATACCAATTTGTGCGCCTATTTTGCTTCCGCCAGATGAGACGAACAGAAAGCGTTGGTTGGTGATCATGATACGGCCCAGGTAAGTTCCGAATTTTGTCATGCCGGGTTTGCGCGAGCTCCAGCAACGCATATTGTCTGCTATGTAAATTACTACTTCTTCTTCCATGGGGGTTTTGTTTTAGTTTTGTAAAAATAGGGAAAATATTTTAGTTCAATTATTCTGAAAGTTTTCAATGCTCTTTCAAAAAAAGTATTACTTTAGCTCTTGAACCACCCGTTTTTTGCGTAGAACTTTACATTTCTGTGCAGAGAACGGTTTTTTTTTAACCAAAAGAGAATAAAAAGAGAGGTTGAGTAGTTTTTGATTACAAAGAGAATTTATGCATTACTTAATTTTAAAAAATGAGATTTATGGAGAATAAACAAGAGCTTATTAATGCTTACTGCGAAAGCAATCTTGTTTTATTTGTTGGAAG
>JACMLS010000113.1 GCA_014379485.1 Bacteroidia bacterium
GAACGATTCTTTTGTTTTTACCTATCAACCAACAGGTTCAGATCTTTCGCAGGGCTGCAACACAAATACAAAACAGGTTTCTATTCTTGATGCGGCAGATCTTAAATCATCGGCCAGAGATATGCACGCATTTCTTACTGCTGTGTATGTTGCTATGGAGTTGCAAAATAATGGTGGCGAATTAAATACTTTGCAACAAGCGCTTGCTATGACAACTGATGTTTGGATTCCGGGAAGTTCTGTATTACCACCCACCATGTCAGGCATGGGGCTTGCCTGGCAAATAAATAAAAGCAATGTTTTAAATAAAAACGGAGATACGGATCAAGGCGGCAGTTCTTGCAACGTATTACTTACAAAGTACAACGATAGTTCTCAGCCTGTTGGTATAGCACTTATGACTAACCAGGATGGGGCAAGACCTGACAAAACTGCTGCAACTATTGTAAATGAGATTTTAGGATTGATGGAGTAAACGCAGGTAATTAATTTTCTGATGGATATTGGAATATTGGGATGATGGTCCCGATAGCTATCGGGAAATGGGTGGTGATTTCGATGCAGGAATTAAAAAGAAATTTTTCTTCAGGGTTCACAAACCCAACATTCCACTATGCCACTAACTTGTCCCGAATTTTTCATTAGGGATTCCAACAAAGTGTTTTATTTCCCTGCAATAATTCTTTTGCGGTGTGTGCTTCCCCACTTATGCAGTTCGCCAATTAAAGGCTTCAGCGTTTTGCCGTAAGTGGTTAATTCGTATTCTACACTTACAGGTAAAGTATCGTACACGTGGCGCGATGCGAGTTGATTTATTTCTAACTCTTTTAATTCTTTAGAAAGCATTTTTGGAGTGAGACCCGGAATCTCGCGCTGTATTTGTTTAAAACGTTTTTTGCCGAAGGTGAGTGAGAGAATGATCTGCAGTTTCCATTTACCGCTTAAAACATCCAACGCATCTTTTACCGGCAACAACATTTTTGTGCATTCTGTGGTAGATAAATGTGAGGGACATTTTCTTTTATCGTGTGTCTCTTCTTTCATTTAGCAAATGTACTTAGTAATCTGCTTTCTTTTACATAGTGGTTTCCTTTTGTATACCGGTATCCTAAAAGAAATCGATACCAAACAGATACCCGATTTCCATACATTTGCTCCGTAAAATAATTAGTTAATCCTTAAAAATAAAAACCATGTCAAAAACAGCACGTATTTTTTCAATCATATTAATGATCATACCTTCTTTAATGCTAACCATGAGCGCAATCATGAAACTTATTGGCACAAAAGAAGTTGTTGAGGGGCTTGGCAAAATGGGCCTGGGCAATTACGTTTTCTTGTTCGGTGTTATTGAAATTTTATCGGTTGCACTTTTTCTTATTCCTAAAACTTGCAAAATTGGCTTTCTGCTTTTGTGTTCTTATTTAGGCGGTGCCATGTCTATAGAATTGGCAAGCGGGCAGGCACCCATGGCCGCAGTTTTTATTGCGGTGTTGTGGATCTCTGTATTTTTAAGGGATAAGGCAATGTTTTTACCTGCTAAAAAAGCGGAAACAAAGTAGTCCGTTCTTAAAAGTTTTTTTAAAAATGATCCCGATAATTTTACCGGGATCATTTTATTTTTTACTCTTTTGATCGTAGCCATAACATGGCCGCTACCGGTGCCGTTGTTACTTTTTATTCAGAACTATTTTCAACACTATTTCTGCTTCAAGCGTGGTTGGACCACCTGGTGTTACCTTTACGTTCTTAATAATAAAATTATTTGCAGAAAAATCTGCAACATACTCAAGTTCGTCAGATATGGGGCCGCTGCTGTAATAACACTCTACTGATGACCAGTTGTAGGAATCTTTAAGCGCTTCTTTGTATTGTGGCAAGGCGCACACGGTTTCAATAACCATTGTTACCTCTTTAGGCTTTTTGCCGCCGAAGAATTTTTCTCTCTGAAATATAATAGTTCTTTGACTATAATTTTGTGTGTAATCTTTATTGTTTGTGTTCAGGTCTGTGTGAATAAGAATGACAGTTTTACCTCGGTCTATTGATGTTTCTATTTTTATTGTTTTCTCATCTCCAGGTTCTAATAAGGTAGAGCGTTTACCAAAAGCTACTTCATTTCCGCTTAGTTTATCCAACTGGTTACCGCCAATTGCGCTTTCAAAACCAATTACAATTCTTCTCCGCTCTTTGGTGTTGTTTTTTATAATAAGATCATGCGGATCATAAAGGCCTGAGCCAGGATTGGGCATGCCCTTCAAAATAATATCCTGGGGTAGCAGGGCATTTTTAATCCTACGGACAGATTTAAACTGTTCCTCAGAAAGCGTTTCATCGTCGGTTTTGTATATATGATTGCCATTAACTCGCAGCCAATCCATGTTTATTCGTTTGCTTAGCTTATCAATCCGCTCCTTTGTTATACCAATACATTTTTCTGCAAGGCAATTGTCTGCAAAATCGTTTGAGAAAACAAGAGGGTGTTCAATAGAAAAAGCAGAATGATTTTTTTCGATCCAGGGATAAGTTTTAGAATCGAATCTCGCTTTTGTATATAATAACGGAGAGGAGGCATCGCTTAACGACAGGCCTCTGGCTATTTCTAGTTTTAAAGCGCTTGCCGTTCCTTGCCATGAAATCGTTGATAAAGGCGACCTTGCTGGCCTCCAGTTGTTGGTCGGTCTGAAACCCACTAACGCGACGCGCATCAGGGATAAACTCCGCGTAGAGCGGAACGCGCCTTTGGCTTACAGAATAAAAGCGGTAGACAAA
>JACMLS010001071.1 GCA_014379485.1 Bacteroidia bacterium
ACTATTTACTCTTTTCCTGCCTTATTATAACAAAATACATTTTATTTCTTTTTCATTTCCATAGAAGGCGCCATAATGCTTGTGCGGTTGCCTTCTGTATCTAAAAACGAAATATAAGTTCCGTATCCCGGAATTTTCATTGGCTCTCCCAATACTTTGCCTCCTGCTTTTTCAATTTTCTTCATTGACTTTTTCAGGTTCTCAACTGCAATTACCAAAGAAGGGCCCGCCTCTTTCATGTCTTTTGTTTTAGGGTAAAAACCACCGTTGATCATGCCTCTGTTCTTTGGTCCGCCTTTTTTATCAGTCTCAGAAGTAGATACCAAAGTGTAATCTCCCATTTCTTTGCCCAGGTTTTTTGTTTCCCAGCCAAAAGCTTTGGTGTAAAATTTTGCCATGCGTTTTCCGTCTTGCGATGGCATTTCAAAATGCACTACCGGATCTGTTCTTTTTGTCGCGGTTTTTTTTTCTGCTGATTTCTTAGACATACAAATCTTTTAGGGTTAATACTTTTGTTTTGACAAATTCGCATAAATATATTTATCTGTTTCTTTTTGCAGCGCTCTATTCGATAAAAGGGGTTTTTTAATAGCCAATACCTTATAATCATAATTTGGGAATGCTGGTTTTTATGAATAATTTAAAGGAAATAATTAATTAATATCCCGTTCATCCTAAAGGTTAAAAATGATCATTTTAATGAGGTTGATTTTTTTTTTACGATAAAGAAGGAAAACTCAAAAGGGGAAACACAGGTTCAATGTAAAATAAAATCAAACAGCTGCAATCGGAATAAATTCATTAGTATATTTGCATTTACCCAAACAAAAAAACATGTTCACCATCAACCAGATCAAAGAAGCACACTCAAAAGTAAAAAGTGGTGCAGATTTTCCAACATACATTCAGGACCTTATTAAATTAGGCGTTGAATCTTATGAATGTTTTGTTGAAAACGGTAATACATTGTACCACGGCTCAAATGATTTCACTGTTCAATCAGATGCAAAATATCCTGTATTGGAAATTGCAGAACAAAGTAACATTGCTCAATTTCAGAAAGACCTGAAAGCACATCAGCAAGGCAAAACAGATTATTTAACTTTTTGTAAAGACAGCGCAAGTGCAGGAGTAGAAAAATGGGAAGTAAAGATGCATGAAATGACCTGTACGTATTTTGACAAGGCCGGAAATGAAATGCTGGCGGAAAAGATACCTGGTTAATTTTTAAACTATTTCTCAATAAAAAACGGCAAATTTTATTTCTACGTTGTTTACTTGATTTGATTGCTTATTTTTATATAGTTAAAACGATCAATCATGACCACAGAACTTTTCAACGAAGAATTTAAAAATAACATAGGCCAACTGAAATCTTTTCTCGTGCGCATTACTGCAAGCGTTGCAGACGCAGAAGACATAGTTCAGGACACCTACATTAAAGCGCTTGAGAAAATCAGTACTTTCAGAGGAGAATCGAGCCCCAAGACCTGGTTCTTTACTATTGCGTCTAACCTTGCAAAAGATAATTTAAGGGCGCAGAAACGCTGGGTAGAAAATGTAACGGATATTACCAAAGCGGCTGCACTGAATAACAAACAATTTTTTCAGGAAGCCATGCAGATCCGCATGACTTCGCCGCACGGACAGTTTGAGGCCAAAGAACACATTGCTTTTTGTTTTACCTGCATTTCAAAATCGCTACCGCTTGAACAGCAGTTGTGTATTTTTTTAAAAGAAGTATACGAATTTAAAGTAAATGAGATCACCACAATTCTTGGCACAACAGAAGCGATGGTAAAATATTATTTGCATACCGGAAGATCTAAGATGATAAACATTTTTGATGGAAGGTGTGCTTTGATAAATAAAGAAGGAGTTTGCCATCAGTGTTCTGAACTGAACGGAATTTTTAATCCGAAACAAAATACGCAGGAAGAACTAATGAAAATTGATTTGGTTAAAGAAGCGGAAAAAGGAGAAAAAGAACATTTATTTGATTTAAGAATGCAGATCTTAAGAGAAATTGACCCTTTTAAATCAAAAGCATCTGAATTGCAACTACATCATTTAGAGCACAATAGACAGGTAATGGAAAAATATTCTGAAAAAAGTGCAGAATAGCCTATCGTTTTGTTTTGCTGAATCGTCAAAAGTATATAAACCCAAAAACTATGACCTCATTAAAAGAGCAAAACACAAAAGCCACAACAGTAAGAACAACTTTTAGCCGCGAAACTTCTGTAAGTATTGAAATTAAAGCCGACTCTGCAATTGTGTGGGCATTATTAACCAAAGCATCAGATTACACAAGATGGAATTCAACTGTAACTTCTCTTGAAGGAGAAATTATTTTGGGCGAAAAAATAAAATTGAAATCGGTTCTTGATGCAAAAAGAATTTTTACACTGAAAGTAAAAGAGTTTGAACCCGAAAAGAAATTAGTTTGGGGCGACGGACAAGGAAACCGGATTTACACCATTACAAAAAACGGAAACGGTTCTGTAACATTTTCAATGACAGAAAAAATAGGCGGACTCATGTTTCCTATGTACGCAAAAATGATCCCGCCCTTTGATCAATCGTTTGAACAATTTGCAAATGACCTGAAAAAAGAATCAGAAATTATTATGAATTCCAAATAATCTAAAAAAAAAGAAAATGAAAATCGTAAAGGTAACTTACACTACAAAAGCAGCGTATGCTGAGCAAAATCAGACTAACATAAAAAGTGTGATGGCAGACCTGCAGAAACTAAATCATGCAGGTATTAATTACAACGCCTGCGTTGGTGCAGATGGAATAACATTTATTCACTCTGCGTTTTTTAAGTCTGATGAAGATCAGAAAGTATTGAATGAACTGCCATCGTTTAAACATTTTCAGGAACAATTAAAAGCCGGAGGTTTGGAATCTCCACCTAAGCAGGAATTGCTTAATTTAGTGGGAACATCAACAGAAATTTTTAACCAATAAATCTTTATACTATGAGCCACAAAATAGGAACAAAAGAAAAACCAATGAAGCTTAAAACACCGCCATTAAGCTCTGAGTTTACAATGCACACAGATGAAAAAGACGGTAAAGAAATTTTAGTATGCACAGTTGGAAAAACTGTTTTGCATTACGACATTCGCTGTCTCGATGATCTCCATGCAATGCTTAAAAAACACGGAGACTGGATGGAACTGGGAAGTGCAGACGAACAAAAACCTGCAAAAGAAGGAACCGTTGAAGCATGGGGACGCTCACCAAAAAATCCGGTGAAAGGCTGGTACGGATTAAAAAAAGGATTACGCGGTCGCTTTGGAATGTATGTTCCGCCACTAATGGAAAAATTAGGTCTTGCAGAACTTACGCATGATGCCAAGGGGAATAAGATGAAAGCGAAATAAATCTTTATTGCCGCAGATTGCACCGATTAACACAGATTGAGGCACAGATTTTTTTTGTTGCGGTGTGAGATTTGCGTCTTTTTATTCGGATTTTTTTACCCGTCTCATCTGGTTTAAAAACCTGGTGAGACGGGTTTATTTTTTTTGTATTTTTAAGAAGAAATATTTTTTTTCTTAGTGAAAGAGACCGACAAAGAAACCCCTCGTAATACCGCGGCCGGAGAAGCTATGACGCAAGCTTTGAAACTGATCAACAAAGACAAACAATCTTTTTTTGTGTTCACTACTTATTGGTATCTTGAAACTTCGCATCATAAAATTTTCACAGAAAGAGAAAAGGGTAGACTGGAGGTAGCAATGCTGCGCGACCTTTTTGAAAATCGCCGGTGGGAAATTGCAATAACAGTTTTGCCGGAAGCGGAGATCGTTAACAGTGAAAACCCGAAAATCGTTTTCCATATCATCAGCAAAAAATCTGATAAAATATTAGTTTTTGAAAAATCACTGATCTTTGATCCTGCCACGGGCCAAGCCAGTTTTAGTGAAGAATGGGTGCTGACGAGTCAGGAAGAAAATCCATTCTTTATTCCCTCTCCTAAAAAAAAATGGTGGAAATTCTGGTAAAATTCCATTATACTCAGTGAAGTTTAAACCGGAAAATTCCTCAACTAAAATTCATACATTTGAATGGTATTCTAAAAATACATTCTTATGAAAAAAGCATTCCTCCTACTCGCTGTTATTTGCTTAACCGCAAATTTATTTTCTCAAAAAACAAGCAAACTCCCTGTTTCAGATGCTATCAAAGCAATGAAACTCGTAAAAACAGATCTTCCTTCAGATTATCCGATTACTCAGATAATTCAGATTCCTCGTCATCAAGGACACCCTTGCTCTCGGCCATGAGCTTGGCACTATCAACCCGCATTCGGGACTTTCATCCATTAGATTGCACCCATGCTGGGCACACATTAAAAAGCAGAAATTTAGATTTATCTAAATTCCTGCTTTTTCAGTGGCCTCATCTAACGTTGGGATTTTTTCGTATCAAGGACTATTGA
>JACMLS010001072.1 GCA_014379485.1 Bacteroidia bacterium
AAGAACACCAATGTTTGGAGTCCTTTCTAAAGAAAAGCAGTTTAATTGAGGAAGTTTTTAAAGAGAAGGTACCGTTTGTTACATCAAATGGCCCGTTGGTTACTTTGCGATATCGATATTCTTTTAAGAAAGCACATGCTCAAAATTATCTCTTTTCAGGAAGCTGTATTTCATTTCTGCCCCAAAGGAATAATTCCGTCAATCTCTCCATCAATTACAACAAACAAGGCATTTAAGATAGGGGCGTTCCCGTAAGAGTCATCTTCCCAGGCATGGTTGTGTAAATAAACAAAAGTGTTGTATGCTTCTTTGTCGTTTGTTTTTGAAATTACCATCATGCAACGTCTGCGGGGAATGGAAACCAGCAGTTCGTTTGATTTTAAAAGTTCGTGTGCTTTAAGCATATGACTTTTACAAAGAATTTTTTCGCTACTGAAATCTTTTCCGGAAGCCGTGAGAAATTTACCGTGTTCAGTCTCTGAAATTTCAAATTCAGAAGGGAAGTCTTCTAAATTTTTGTAGGCTTCGTTCAAGATCTCTTCAGGTTTTTTTCCTTTAAGGTCTCCCTGCGTTAAGAAAATAAAATTGGTGGGTGCATCATAACCAAAACCAACCACCAACTGAGGTTCTTCTTTTGTTCCCAGCAAAGTTTGTTTTAAACAACCTGCTTTAATTCCTATCCAGTCGCCTGGTTTTAGAATGGGATAAATTTTGTTGATCTCGCCAGATTGGATCTGCCCGATTTCCTTTTCTACATTTTTTTCGGATTGTTCATTTCCTTTACCGAAAATTCTTTTTAGAAATCCCATTTTATCTTATTGTTTGATAAATTCTTTTCGTTCTGTTTTACCATTAGAATTTATTTCAATAAAATAAATTCCGTTTTTAAGGGAAGAAAGATTTATTTCAGTTTTAAAAATTTTATTATGAAATTTTTCAGAGAATACGGTTTTCCCTTCTGTGCTGAAAATTTTCACGGAGCTGATCTCGCTGTTTGAATAAATTTTTAAAAAGCCCTCTGTGGGATTCGGAAAAACAGAAAAAGAATTTTCAAAATAATTTTCATTTATGCCCGCGAAGACTGAGTTGGTCTTTATGGCACCACCGTTTGTTCCGAAACAAAAACCTAATTGATCACTGACCATGTTTACCGAATAATATTCTGTTACGGTTGGCAGACTTCCGGCATCAGCAATGGTGTTTCCAAAATCTTCTGTTTTTAAAATGGTTCCGTTTGCACCGGCCATTATTGCTTTGCCGTTTGGTGTAAAAGCAATATCGTTAATGTTATTTGTTGTTTGTGCAGCTCCCATTTTTTGCCAGTTCAATCCCCCGTCATAAGTTCTTAGCATTGCTCCTCCCAATCCTACAATAAATCCTGTATCCTGACTGGTAAAAAGAACTTTTTGTCCCCGTATGTAAAGTGATCCGAACAATGGACTGCTCTGTGCTGACCATGAATTTCCATAGTCTGTACTTTTCATGATTATTCCGCTTGCAAGCGGATTTCCGTATGCAACATAGTAGCCGGTTGCAGGCGTAGGAAAACAAACTGAATGAATGATCATGGATGTGTTTGTTGCAAGCGCATTCCAGTTTGCTCCGTTGTTTGTTGTTTTTAAAAGCATTCCGTTAGATCCGGCCGCATAGCCGGTATCCTTATCTAAAAAATAAAGATTAGTAAATTGCTGCGTTGTTCCGCTGCTCAAAGCGGTCCATGTAAACCCAAGGTTGTTTGTTTTTAAAATGGTTCCGTTCTGCCCAGCTGCAAAACCATTGTTTGCATCCGGAAAATTTACTGCGTATAACTGTGGTGTGTTAGCAGGCAAAGTCAGATCGGTCCAGTTAGCACCGCTGTTGTTTGTATAAATAATTCTGCCAAGCGAAGTGGAATTATCAAAGCCGGCAACGAATAAAGTATCTGTATTTAATTTAGCAGAAGAAAAATAGTAATAACTGAACGCGGTGTTAATAGGAAACCATTGAGCACCTAAGGCAGAAGCGAAAGAAATTAAAATTAATGTGAGAAATTTTTTCATTTCAATAGTTTACCTTACTCGTCACTAACCTGGCCCACGTTCTCACTCGTCCTTCGCCCTCGTCCCTTTCTCTCATCCCTCGTCTCTTTCTCTCGTCCCTCGTCCCTTTATTTTAATTTAAGTGCAAACGCAATAGAAAACACTTGTTTAAACTGAACTCTTGGTCCTGTCCCATCAGACGCCCCGTCTCCATTTCTATCTACAGGAATTTTTACATCGTCGTCATAGATCAGATAAGTGCTCAATGTAGTAGTTAACAAACGGTTTATTTTAAAAGAAATAAGTGTGTTCCACATTACATCAATATTCTCGGGTTTGGTTACGTAATTGCTGAACAATTCAACATTAGTTTCAATAGTTACGTTATGAATAATTTCTTTTTTAAATTTTACTTTTACGTAACCACCCATTTCTGACCTGAATTTTTTTCCGTGGGTAAGAACTGCCCCGCCCGTGTCAAGCACAGCAGGTGTAACACCAAAGGCTCCGGCATCGGCAAGTTTTGTATCATTAACAACAGTAAATTTTCCGGTAGCGGGTGCAATAAGTATTGCAAAATAATCTTTTACTTTAAAATCCATTCCCAATGCAAGTATTCCGTAAGCCGGTGCCAGTAAATTTGAAATGCGCACAGAGTCGTTCGGAAAATTGTAACCGGGTGCAAACTGACTTTTAAAATCGAGCAGGGCAGAGTAGAACCAGTATTTGCTTGCCTCATGCCCGTATTTGGAAGTGAATTGAAACTGATCGTCGTTTTTCCACCAGGTTTTATTGCCGCCCTGTTTTATTAATCCGTATTGCATGGTCAGCGAATTATCCCAATTGATCTTTTCTTTTTTGTAATTGATAAATCCGTTAAAAATGCTTCCTATTGCCACAGAATTTTGCCCTCCTCCGGCCCAGTTTGACAGAGAAACCTGTGTGCCGCCAATATTAAAAACCCCTCCTTTTTTCCAGTGAATAAGTGCTTCTTTGGATTTAATGATGGAGTCTGCTTTATTCTGAAAATAGTCTGCCTGCTTTTGCAAAGAATCTCCAATTTTTTTCAGCGAATCTGCCACCGGGTCTTTTACCTGTGCATGCAGAAAAAAAAATGTATGAATAAAAACTAAAACAAAAAATAAATATGACCTGGTTTTCATTTCAAAAAAAATTAAGAGTGTGGAACTATTTCTTCTGTCGGAAAAATAAATTCCTGGTAATCTTTTACGTGCTCATATAAAGTATTTCTTTCAACAGGATGTCTTCCGGCGTTTTTAATAAGTTCTACCAGTTCTCTGGTACTTAATTTAGGATTCTGGTCTTCTGCACCTGCCATAGAATAAATTTTTGTGGTATCATCAATTGTTCCGTCAATATCATCCACCCCAAAATTCAGCGACAGTTGTGCCGTTGTTCTGCCTATCATTGGCCAATAAGCTTTGAGATGGTTAAAGTTATCCATGTAAATTCTTGAAACTGCATAATTGCGAAGGTCTTCAATTACGCTCACTTCTTTCAGATCAGACATCTGGTTATCTTTATTTCTGAACTTGAGTGGAATAAAACAATTAAATCCTTTTGTTTTGTCCTGCAGATCTCTTAGTCGTTGCATATGATCTATGCGGTGCTCAAATTTTTCAATATGGCCATAGAGCATAGTTGCGTTGCTTGGCATTCCAAGTTTATGTGCTGTTTCATGTATCTCAAGCCATTGTGCTGTTGTACATTTATCTTCGCAAATTTCTTTTCTTATGGTTTCATCAAAAATTTCTGCACCACCGCCTGGCAAAGAACCCTGGCCATGATCTTTAAGAATTTTTAAACCTTCTTCGTAACTCACTTTTGCTTTGCGGCACATATACTCCAATTCAACTGCAGTAAATGCTTTTACATGAATATCTGGTCTGATCTCTTTTATTTTTTTTATGAGCTCTGCAAAATAATGTAATCCCATTTTCGGATGCACGCCTCCAACAATGTGCACTTCGGTAACCGGCACACCATCAAATTTTTTCACCATCTTAATAATATCTTCTTCGCTTAATGCCCAGGTTCCGTCTTTTTGTTTGAGGAGGCGCGAGTAGGAGCAGAATTTACAGTCGAACACACAGATATTTGTGGGTTCAATATGAAAATTGCGGTTAAAAAAAACGTAGTTGCCGCTTTTTTTCTCTTTCACAAAATTGGCAAGACTTCCCAAAAAGCCTAACTCTCCTTTTTCAAAAAGTAATACTCCGTCTTCTGCCGTTATTCTTTCTCCTGCGCTGATCTTTTCTGCAATTGTTTTTAACGAAACATCAAGAGCAGAATTATTTATGATGTTAAAGATGGATACAGGTTTCATTTTATGAAGGTTTATTTGAGCCAGCAAAGTTACGAAAATAAAAAACCCCGCTTAGTGAGAGCGGGGTTAAAAAATTAATATTCTGTCTGTTATTTATCTACAATAAATCGTTTGGTTACTGTTTTTTCTGAAGAGGAAAGTGTAACAAAATAAATTCCGCTTGAAATGGCAGAAATATCAAAGTTATAGGTTCCGCCCAGTGTATTTGCAATCTGGCGGCTGCTTACCATTTCTCCGATTGCGCTGTAAATTTTTATGGTTACGTTATTTTCTTTTTTAAAAGTTGTGCTTACAGACAATGTGTTTGAAGCCGGATTCGGAAACAAAATTACATCTGCTTTGTCTTCTGTTGCCGTAAACTGAGTACCAACTCCTACGCATAAAGTACCCGAAGAGGCAGTTAAACCACTTCTGTAAGTTCCGTTTGTCAGGGCTGTATTCATTCTTGTTGTCTGATCGTTTGTAAACATATACATGCAATTATCATCGGTATAATCCATAAAATTCATGGTCATTTCTCCGTTTGGAGATGTTCCTGCTCCACAGACATTAACATGGTATGGGGTAGAAGAGCTGATGCAACCGCCATGTAACTGATCTTGTGTTGGTGTATCTGCGCAATAATCATTACCACAGTTTGAGTCTCCGTTAATATGTCTTAAACCTAACCAATGTCCCAATTCATGACTTGCAGTTCTTCCTTTGTTATAAGGTGCAAATCCCGAACTTGTGTTTCCGAAATATCCATAACCAATTACAACTCCGTCGTTAGAAGAGGTACCCACACCTGTAAGTCCAGCTAAACCTGTTCCTGCCGGAAAAGTTGCGTAACCTAATAAACTGCTTCCAAGATTAAGCACCCAGATATTGCAATATAATGTTGGATCCCAAATGGTATTTGGTTTTATTGTTCCGTCAATGTAACCGGTATTTGAATAAGGTGGCGCAGTAAAAGACAATGTATTTCTGTTAATTCTATCAATGCCCGGTTCTGCCAGTACATTACCTATTTCATCTTTGGTTGCCATACACCAGGTAATTCCGGTATTAGATTTTACAGAAGTAAACGCAGCCGGACAATTGGCGTTGTTTAAACCGGCACTCATATAATCGTTATTAAGAATAGTGATCTGAGAATTGATTTGTGTAGAACTGATATTTGAACCTGTACCTACAGCTTCACCATTGTGTATTACGTGAACAATTACAGGGATAGTATAAGTTGTGTTGGTAGAAGTTTTATTTGCTATCTGGTTTTGTTTAAACTGTTCTACCATTGCATTGAAGGCAAGGTCCCAGGCCTCATCCGGAACCGGGGTCAGGCAATTTCTGCCGGGTGTCATAAGTTCATTTGCGTGAGCAGCATTGGCAGGGGCAATTTTTTTGGTAGTAGTTTGTGGAATTATGATGGTTTGAGAAAAAAATCCATTAAAACCTGTTAAAGCGATAAGGGACAGAGAAAGTAGAGATTTTTTCATAAGGTGATTTTGGTTAGGTAATTATCCAAATATAGCAAGATTCGAGGTAAAATAAAATTTTTGAACTGAAGGGTTTCTTGTTTTCGATTGAGGCAAAAAAAAAGCCGCCCAATTAAGGAGCGGCTTCTTAAAGAGAAAAAAGAATGATTATTTATCTACTACAAAACGTTTGGTAACTGTTTTTTCAGGAGTAGAAACATTTACAAAATAAACGCCAGCGCTAACATTGCTGAGGTCTATATCAAACGTGCCCCCCGTAGAGTTAGCAATTGTTTTGGTTGAGACCAGTTGTCCCATTACGTTAAGTAACTTAATGGTAATTGTTCCCTCTTTTTTAGAATTGGTATTTACATATAAAATATTGTTTGCCGGATTCGGATAAACAATCACTTCATTTGTTGGGTTAATGATATAAGGTACATCTGTGGTTGGACTGCACATTACAACGGCAATACAAAGCGACAGGTCTAACTGCCAGGTTGCACTTGTTCCATCGTTGAATGAATGCCATGAATTATCGCTCCACTGTTCCCAGGCAGTTACAGGAGCAGATTCGCCATCTGCGTTAGTTAAAATTGCAACAGTATCAAAAGTACCAGTTGTTCCGTTGTACACAAGTCCGTCAAAACCTACATAAAAACCTCCGCTGGCAGGGTTAATTGGTGGCGAAAAAGTAACGATGTTTCCTGTTCCGGTAATATCAAGCGCAGAAATTGCAAGAGAAACACTTGGTGTAAATGCTGTACTTGGTATGCCACCTGCTCCGTTATCATCCCAAACACGGCAATTGATAGTACTTGCACCACCGGTTCCGTCAGTGTTTTTTGGAAAGAAATAAAATTCTGAGGTAATTAAA
>JACMLS010001073.1 GCA_014379485.1 Bacteroidia bacterium
ATTTAAACCATTTAAAAATTCTTACACCAATTTCAGAAAATCTCATTTGTACGATTCGCTTTCAAAAGCCGGAATGTGGAATAAGATCAGAAAAAAAAGAATTATTAAAAACACCTTAAGCTCTTTTTCTTTTGGAGCAAACGGTTATTTTATTTTTGGCGATCTTGATAATACCACCAACGTAATTTATCCGAGCGTGGTAAATTATTTTAACACCAAACGCATCCGCAATACAAGAGTGAGTGATTTTTATTCGAGCTATGGTTTATTGTTCGCTATTCGTCTCGATTCGAGCATGAGTAAAAGAAGATGCGAGATCAAAGACACTTCAGCTGCCGGAATGCATATTGAATACAGAAACGATTGTCCGTGCCGCGATACTATGGCCAAAGCAACTTACGAAAGCCGGTTCCCGAAAAAATTTCAGAAAGGAAGAAAAAAAGATTTTAAAATTACTTTTGGCGCCACAGCATATCTTCCCACACAATTAAGCGCCAACTATTCTGCATTGGGCTATACGTACAAACAATATTCGCCCACAGTTCAATTTGCATACGACACAACGCTCAATGTTCAAAAAAGCGGAACCATCACTATGCCCCTTGTCATGAATTTCGGAATCTCCTTTAAAAAGGGTCTCAGTCATACTTTATTAACTGATGTAAGCATTCAGAACTGGAGTTACTACCGCTTCTTTGGCGAAGATCAGAAATTAAAAAACTCTTACCGTTTTTCTCTCGGCTATCAATTTGTAAGTAAAGGAAAGATCAGCACTGATAAAGATGTTTTTAAAAACCTGACCTTTTTACGTGCGGGAGCCTATTACAACACAGGCTATTTGAGTTTAAAGAATACTTTGATCTCTGAGTACGGAATTTCATTGGGAACAGGGATTCCCATGGGAAAAAGAGTGTTCAGCAGTTTGAATATAAGTGCTGAATTCGGAAGGTGGGGTACCACACAAAATAATCTTGTGCAGAATAATTTTATTCGTTGTACAATTGGCGTTACTTTAAATGACAAGTGGTTTCAAAAACGCGTTATTGATTGATGAGAACGCTCTCTATAAAACTGTTTCTTTTTGTTTTTATTACTGTTGCTATGGGAATTGTTTTTTTTTCATGCGAAAATGATACGCAGGAAGTTTTAAAACTCACCCAGGCAAAAACGATTGCACCCGGCATGACGGGAAAAGATGTGGTGCTCGATTACCGCGACTCTGGTTTTCTTGTAATGAAAATGCAGGCAGTGCAGTTAAAACAATTCTCTGTTGGTGTTGCTGACCCATATTACGAAGCAGACAAAGGAATAAAAGTTTTTTTTTATGATAAAGAAGGCAACCAGATTTCTTCTATGACCGCGCAACACGGAATTTATTACGAGCACAGCAAACGTATGGAAGTAAAATACAAAGTAGTTGTTGTAAATACAGAAGGTAAAAAATTAGAAACAGAAAAATTAAACTGGAAACAAGGCGACAGTGTG
This sequence comes from Bacteroidia bacterium, assembly GCA_014379485.1. Taxonomy (GTDB): domain Bacteria; phylum Bacteroidota; class Bacteroidia; order B-17B0; family Aurantibacillaceae; genus AM-1111. Next base: position 1,486 of record JACMLS010001073.1, read on the forward strand.
AGGAGCGAAGGACAAGTTGTACTGTGGGAAAAAAACCGGAAACTGGTAGGAACAAAATTAGTTGCCTCTGACGATTTCTCGCACATGGAATTAAATGATATTAATTTA
>JACMLS010001074.1 GCA_014379485.1 Bacteroidia bacterium
GCCGGATTGATCTTACTGCTCTTGCTTACGGCCTTATTATTGAACAGGAATAAGATCAAAACCAGAGCAAATAAAATGCTGGAAAAACAGAATAATGTAATCTCAGAAAAAAACAAAGACATTACCGATAGCATTAACTATGCAAAAAAAATTCAGGACGCAATGCTGCCTGACGACAAAGTTTTTTCTGCTGTGTTTCCTGAAAATTTTGTTTTGTTTTTGCCACGCGATATTGTAAGCGGAGATTTTTACTGGGTGGCAGAGAAAGGAAGCCTGAAATTTATTGCTGTGGCAGATTGCACTGGGCATGGAGTTCCCGGCTCTTTAATGAGTATGATTGGTAACGGTTTACTTAACCAGCTAATACTTGAAAAAAATATAACTGACCCAACAGAAATTTTAGGAAGAATGCGCGCAGAAATAATCCGCACACTAAAACAAAATGAAAGCGGAGAAGGAACAAAAGACGGAATGGACATTGCTCTTTGCGTAATTGAAAAAACAGGGGAAATTTTTAATGTGAAATTTTCAGGAGCAAACAATCCTATTTTTCTCATCAGCAAGGGCCAGCTTCAGGAAGTAAAAGGAAATAATTTTCCGGTTGGTATTTCCGTAGGAGAATTAAAATATTTTTCTGAAACAACTTGTACTTTAGAAAAAGGAGATCTTTTGTATTTATTTACAGATGGTTTTGCAGATCAGTTTGGCGGCGACAAGGGAAAAAAATTCAAGTACAAAAACCTTAGAGAAACCATTGTTGCGAATTATTCTCTTGAACCAAATCAGCAAAAAGAAAATCTTAAAAAAGTTTTTGATAATTGGAAAGGAAATCTGGATCAGGTAGACGATGTAACTATTGTAGGAATTAAATTATAGACAATGAAATTTTTTAAATTATTTTATTTTATTCCTCTTGTTTTTGTTTCCTGTTCAGGCGATAAGAAAAAAGAAGAGATCGATCTGTTTATTTTCAACGCAAAAATTTATACAGCAGATTCTTCTTTTTCTGTTAAAGATGCCATTGCAATTGATAATGGAAAAATAGTTTTTGTTGGAAAGAAAGATGAGTTGCCTGAAAATTTTCTTCCGCTTGAAATGATGGATGTGCAGGGAAAAGCAATTTTTCCAGGGTTCATTGATGCGCACTGCCATTTTTTGCATTACGGTTTAGGTTTAACACAGGTAGATTTGGTGGGAACAAAATCTTTTAACGAAGTGATTGAAAGAGTTGTTGAGTTTTCAAGAAAAAATAAAGAAGGCTGGATCATTGGCAGAGGTTGGGACCAGAATGATTGGGATGTAAAAGAATATCCCGACAGAAAAAAGTTAGATTCGCTCTTTCCTGACCGGCCTGTTTTTTTAAAACGTATTGACGGCCATGCAGCCATTGCAAACAAAGTGGCTTTAATGAATGCAGGTGTTAACGGAGAAACAAGAATGAAAGGCGGTAAAGTAGAAGTGCGTTTGCTTTTTCATGGAGAAGAATGGGTTTCGCCTGCCTTGGCAAAAGAATTGAATCATATGGGTTACACTTATCCTGTTCCTACAGGAATTTTAATTGACAACGCAGTAGACCTTGTTGACAAAACAATTCCCAGCGCATCTCAAAACGAATTAAAGGATGGATTACTTGCCGCGCAAAAAAATTGTTTTGCGGTTGGCCTTACAACTGTTGATGATGCAGGACTAATGAAAAGTGAAATTGATTTTATTGACTCGCTTCAAAAAACAGGAGAATTAAAAATGCGCATTTACGCAATGCTCAGCGACTCTGCTCCCAACTACGAGCATTATTTAAAAGCCGGCCCATACAAAACAGATTACTTAAATGTGCGCTCTTTTAAATTTTATGCAGATGGCGCTTTGGGTTCAAGAGGCGCTTGTTTAAAGGAAGATTATTCTGACAAGAAAGGGTGGAAAGGGTTTTTACTTAACTCCATTGATCATTTCGAAAATAATTATGGTATTGTACAAAAAAATAAATTCCAGGTGAACACACACTGTATTGGTGATTCTTCAGTTAAAAACACTTTAATTATTCTGACTTATGGAGAAATTGGAATGGAAAATGCCGACATTGACTATTCCCATAAGAGCGTAGAGCAGAGAATAATGAGAAGAAACAGAATAGAGCATTTTCAAGTTTTTGATAGTATGGATATAAATTATTTTAATCAAGGAGTAATTCCCTCAGTTCAACCCACGCACGCCACATCTGATATGTACTGGGCCAAAGAGCGCCTTGGAGAAAAACGAATGAAATATGCCTACGCTTATAAAACGCTTTTAAAAAATGCAGGCGTAATTGCTTTGGGAACAGATTTTCCGGTAGAAGATATTTCTCCCTTCAAAACTTTTTACGCTGCAGTTTTTCGTAAAGACTCAAAAGGTTTTCCTGAAGGCGGATTTCAAATAGAAGAAGCTTTAACAAGAGAAGAAACAATTCGCGGAATGACCATTTGGGCCGCTTACTCAAACTTTGAAGAAAAAGAAAAAGGCAGTTTAGAAAAAGGAAAATTCGCGGATTTTATTATTCTCGATACAGACCTTATGACTGCAGACGAAAAAGATATTTTAAAAACAAAAGTACTTTACACATTTATTAACGGAGAAAAAGTTTACGAAAAAAAATAACACAGATTTTCATTTGCGAAAATTCGTGCCATTCGCGGCAAAAAAGATGAGGAAGCTAAAGAACGAAGAACTAGGAAGATTATCTGTAGAAGAATTTAAATCTGCGGAGAAAATTCCGTTAATAATTGTGTTAGACAATGTGCGTAGCCTTAACAACGTTGGCTCCATCTTTCGCACTGCAGATGCTTTTCGTTTACAGGCTGTTTATTTGTGTGGTTGTACCGGCGTTCCTCCCAACAAAGAAATTCATAAAACCGCATTGGGCTCTACAGAAACCGTAAGCTGGAAATATTTTAAAACAACCGCAGAAGCGCTGACCGATTTAAAAACCAGTGAATTTAAAATTTGCGCAATAGAGCAGGCAGAAAATTCTGTTTCACTTTCATCAGTTCAATTTCCCGCAACAGAAAAACTCGCATTCATTTTCGGCAACGAAGTATACGGCGTAGAGCAGGAAATAGTAAGCGCCTCAAACCTCTGCATAGAAATCCCCCAGCTCGGCTCCAAGCACTCCCTAAACATCAGCGTAAGTGTAGGAATAGTGATCTGGGAAATCGCCCGTAAGTTTTTCAAAAACTGAAAGAAATTTTTTCACCATCAAAGGTGTTCAGTGACGTTGCTACAAGCATTTTTGTCACACTGAGCCCTGTCGAAGTGTGACAAAAAAAAAGCCCCCGTTTCCGAGGGCTTGATTTTATTTTCGTTATATAAAATAAATTGTCACTTCGAGCGCAGTCGAGAAGGGATAATTTAATCAGCGATCTTAACAAATCTGCAGGTACCAAGAACCTCTGACTCACTTGCAACAGAAACAATATAAGTTCCTTCAGAAATTCCATCTAATTCAATCTGTAGGTTCTGAGTTCCTTTATTTAATTTTCCGAAACTGATAGTTTTAACTTTGCTTCCTTTAAGATCGTAAACATTAATGGAGATTTTTTTGTCTTCAGAAAGTGTAAAGTTTACGTTTGTGAAATTATTTGCAGGGTTCGGAAATACTTTTACAAGTTTATTTGCTCCTTTGTTTCCGGCCGGAATTTCAGGAACACCAACTTGCAATGGAGAAAAGTATTTTTTAGACTGCCAGAATCCACGACCGTGGGTAGCAGCGTAAATGATTCCTGAATTGTGGCACTCCCCGTTGCCCCAGGTTTGTTGCATAAGCATAAAAGTAGGAACGTTTGGAAACATACCTGAAGCATTTGCTTTTTCACTTTGCCAGCCAGCTCCCTGGTTAGAAAGATCAATACTGTAAACTCCATCTTCTGTTCCTATCAACACATTGTTAGGGTTTGTCTGACCAGTAAAGGTCTGTACAAATGTTGAAGAGTAAACCGGGTTATCTACAGTACTTACAACAGAAAAATTAGCTGTTCCGGTATTGGCCGGGCATGTAGTACCTGTTGTGCAATAGTATACGTGATTCAAAGAGCCGTAATTACCTACAGTAAGAATAATTCTGTCAGGATTTGTAGGATCAACAGAAATACTGGTTACTGATTTAGAGAAATTGGCGATCCTCTCACAAGTTATAGGAGAAGTTTTTCTTCTTGTACAATTTAAAGAATCAATATCGCTTGATGCTGAATCGATCACAGAAGCAAGACCCATAATTCTGAAAACTGTTCCTGCAGTATTTGCAGCATAAAGAATGTCAGGCCCTGCCCACTCTAATGTTTGAATGGTTCCTGAAAAAGCAGCAGAGGTTCCTGTAGAAGTAACAGAATTATTACCGGCAATTTTTATCCAGTTAGGAATTGCACCAAAATTCAACGGGTTTTTACATAAATACATACATCCTGTTAACCCAACCGCTAATCTTGATTGAATAATATCCTGCACCTTTAGTGTATCTCCTGTAACAAGGCTCACAGGTAATGTGTATGCAAATTTATTAGCAACAGAATTACTTGTAACACTAACAGAGCTGCCTAATGGATAGGATATTGCCGCAACAACTTTAATAGGCGCATTTACCGGAAGGTTTGCATTGAAGGTAACATCAATAGAGTCACCACTTGAATAATAGGTACCAACAGGTTGTCCACTTTCAAGCAGGCCGTTGATTCCGGTTGTTGTTACAGTATGCGTGCCTGCGGTGATTTTTAAGGAACTCCAATCAATCACAGCAGCAATTTGTGGTTTTGGTATAGTAAATTTGTAGTGTGCTGTATAACCATTACCAACCACAGTAACACTGGGAATACGGATAGAGTCTACAGCAAAATCAACAGAGTCCGGACTGTTGGTCATATTATAACTTTCCCATAAAGAAATTGGTGTAATAAAAGATGCAAAGTTATAATCAGATCCTGGCTGAGCGGTGTTTGTACAACCAATCATATTTCTACCAGGATAAAATTCAGATGAATTAAAATCTCTTGAAGGAGTTCTTCTGAGGAACCCGTAATAACTGGTAGTAAAGAATACATTAGGAGAGAGCATAGAAGCTTCTGTGTAAAACCCGTCACCACCACCAATTGGTTGTGAGCTTTTTACAGTATTGTTATTTCCGCTAATATATAAGGTTCCGTTATCCTGTGAACCTCCAAAAACACCTGCGCTGTTATATTGACCTATATTGGCTCCGAAGGTTGAAAGAGCATCACGCTCAAAAGAACAGGCATAAAATTGTGTAACATTAAACCCGGTATTGCATGCAGTAAAATCACTACCACCGTTGATTGTTCTGAAAACTCCTCCGTCATTACCAACATAAAAAATATTTGGGTTTGTAGGGTGAAATGTGATGGCATGATTATCTGCGTGCAGATAAGAGAAAACACTTGGGGAGCTTGTCCATTGTCCTATATATGGCGCAATGGTTGGGTTTACTGCATCCCATCTGAACATATCAACTCCTCCAAGGAAAATTGAATAATCATTACCCGGTACAATTTCAAGGATATGGTCATAATCTCCTTGCCCATAAGTTGCAAATGGTAAGAAATTCGCAGAACCAGTTCCTATACTTGTCCAGGATGTACCGCTATTAATAGACTGATACACTACGAGCAGCGTTGCACCAATGGTAAGTGGTTTGGCAATTGAGGCGTAAACAATATTTGAATTGGTAGCAGAAACTGCAAGTTCAATTCTTCCGAAAGATGCCCACGGATAAGCTACTGTACTTGCAGGTGTAATATTTACATAGGTACCAGGCAAGCCATTGTTACCGGCCGGAGAATAGAAAATTTTATTTGTCCCGTTGTTACCGCCACCCAATGCTGCATAAACAGTTCCGTCATTGGCTACATCTATATCTTCGCAAAATGTTGTAGCCAGAGCAGCAATCGCTGTTGTCCATGTAGCTCCTCCATCAGATGAAACCTGCAGTCCTCTATAAGTTGCAGCATAAATAATATAAAAACCACCAACTTTTACGGGGCTTACTTTTACATCATTAATAAACGACCAGGTAGAAAAACTTGCACTGTTTCCTAAAGCTGTAATAACCGTTGGAGTAAAATAAGGTAGCAAAGCAGGTGCTGAATAAGAATCCGTACCTGCATTGTAAGTCATGTAATACATTCCAAGTCCTGGAAAAGCAGAATTTCCGTCACCGCTTCCACCTCTCGCCATACCTTCTCCTGTTCCAAAATAAATGGTTCCGTCTCCATCCTGTGTAATGCAACTTACAACAAGTGTTGCAAGCTGGTCGTTAATTGGTGCCCAGTTAGTTCCTGAGTTGGTAGACATAAAAAGTCCTCCGGAAACACCACCTGCAAAAAGACGGTTAGTATTAAACTTATCTATAAGAACGGCGCGGCAACGACCACCCACGTTATCTGGCCCCATTTCTTCCCAGGCCAGATCCATTACCGGAACAACATTGGTTTTCATTTGAGCGGCATTCATATATTCAAATGCTTTTCTGCTTTGAAAAGACATCATAGCTGCATAATTTAATTTGCCTGTTGCAGGATCCATTTTTAACCAATGGTAATACTCTGCGGCACCGCTAAAATTCTGACTCATTGCCAGATTTACGTCCTGCCTGGGAACATATTTTTTTGATACATTTAAAATTGGCAGGGTAATTACAGCGGCACTAGCTAAAGCAATAGCGGCTGTTTTAAAAGTAGTTATAGTTCTCATTCCTTATGGCTGTTAAAAGGTTGATAAAAGTATGTTTTTTTACTAAAAAACCCATACTCTTCTGCTAAATTAATTTTTATTTTTTTAACAAATGTGTGAAATTTCTAAAAGGCACTAAAAACCCGTTAAATGGACAGGTTTGTTTAGCAGTTGGTTAAAAGATATGCTTTTCTGCATGATAGGAGGAACGGACGAGAGGCCCTGATTCTACAAACCTGAACCCCCGGTTTATACCTTCCTTATAATAAAAGTCGAATTTATCCGGATGTATGAATTCAACTACGGGTAAATGTTTGGGCGTGGGTTGCAGGTACTGGCCTAATGTAAGCACATCGCAATTAACTTCCCGCAAATCGTCCATAGCTTGCAATACCTCGTCAGTTTCCTCCCCTAATCCAAGCATTATTCCTGATTTTGTGTGAAGTTCTGCTTCGTGCACCCTTTTCAGTAATTCAAGGCTTCTGTCATATTTGGCCTGTATGCGTACCTTTTGGGTTAAGCGTTTTACGGTTTCTATATTATGCGAAATAATATCTGGCTTCACATCAATAATTCTTTGCAAATTTTCCCATTTTCCGGCAAAATCCGGAATCAGGGTTTCAAATTTTGTGAGCGGAGAAATTTCTCTGATCGCCTTTATCGTTTCTGCCCAAATAATAGAACCCCCGTCTTTAAGATCATCGCGGTCAACAGAAGTAATTACGCAATGTTTTACCTCCATTAGTTTTACAGAATTGGCAATGCGCATGGGCTCATCCCAGTCAACATTTTTAGGCTTGCCTGTTGCCACTGCGCAAAATCCGCAAGAGCGTGTACAAATATTGCCCAGAATCATAAAAGTAGCTGTTCCTGCTCCCCAGCACTCACCCATATTCGGGCAGCTTCCACTCTCACAAATGGTATGTAATTTATGTTTATCAACCAGTTTCCTCACTTTTGCGTATTCTTCTCCTATTGGAAGTTTTACGCGCAACCAGTTTGGCTTTTTAGGTTTTTCCTGCAGGTTTTTTTCTACCCCTTCAATTAAATCATTCATTGTACCCTGTGCCTTGCTTTAATGAGATATAAAATTAGAAATTTTTTCTTTTCTGATGCTATTAAACTATGTTACTACCGAACCACAATTGCACATCAAAACCATTTTTTTCCGAAAATAAAATTGGCATAAATGGTTAGAAAAAAAGGTGAGTTTGTTTTTGTAGCCATAATTGGAATAGCTTTTGGGTACACATCAATCACAGTGCCTAATTCCAGCGCTTTTATATCGTCAGAATTATCTGCGTACTCACAACTGATGGCAAACTTTGCATAGCCGCCCGGATAAAGTTTTGATTTGTTGAACCCGGTAAAAAAAGGAGCTCTTCCGTTAATATTACTTTGGTTATGTTTTTCAGGGTCGTATTGTTCTGTTGTAACAGGTTTTTGTTCTGAGTTTGGAATGTTGTGCACAATGTCTAAGTACACAGGTTTTGCAAGACAAATGGATCCACCAATAAAAGTTGAATAGCGGATCTCAACACTTTTTCTTTCTCCTCTTCTGAAAAGAACATTCTGAAAACCTATACCCGGGCGAAACAAAACCAGGCTATTTAATTTACCATAATAATATCCTTTTGAATTTTCTGTTCTGGAAACTTTAACTTCTTTGGGATGATGCATGGTGAGTAAGTCCATTTCAAACACTCTTTTTCTCATTCCTGTTACGTGTCTTGCCCTTCTGTAATTTAACCCAAAACCGCGAGAGTGAACAAATAAACCACCGCTGGCCTCATTCCGCATCAACACGTTTAATTCTTTACCCGAAGTAAGCTGAGACGCAGGCGCCTGGGCATTCACTTCGGTAAGAAGAGAAAAAATAAAACTTGCTATGAGATAAATTTTTTTCATTTAAAAACGCAAAATAAAACGGCCTTACCTACAAATGTAGCCAATGAAGGTAGTAATTCCTAAATTCCGGCAAGCTTTTTATAATTATTTTTGACAAAAAAAAAGATGACTTCTACCGTAAAATATTCAGGAGAATTGCGCACCGTTGCAACCCATATTAAATCAGGAAATTCCATAATTACAGATGCTCCAACAGATAATCATGGTAAGGGAGAGGCCTTTTCTCCTACCGATCTTTTGGCAACCGCATTGGGGGCCTGCATGCTTACCGTTATGGGAATTTATGCAGAACGCAGCCAGATTAATATAAAAGGAACAATGGTTGAAATTGAAAAAATAATGGGCACTGAACCCAGAAGAGTTACAGAGATAAAAGTGAAAATGATTTTTCCTGCGGACCTAACATTAGATGAAAAGCAAAGAAAATCGCTTGAAAACACGGCTTTAACCTGTCCGGTAGCCAAAAGCCTTCATCCTGATCTGAAACAGGATATTGAGTTTGTTTACCTCTGAC
>JACMLS010001075.1 GCA_014379485.1 Bacteroidia bacterium
CTCAGAGGGTTGTTTTTTCAATTTAAAAAAGAAATGATTTTTTGACGTAATAAAATATTAAAATGAAAAGAATAATTTCAATGAGTGTGTTTATTGCTATCAGCTTCTTCTCTTCTGCGCAAACAGATACTGCAAAAACAAAATTAAAGCCTTATGCTTCTCTTGGCATTTCCATCGGGCATGTTGATCCAAACGATTCCACTATCAATAATTTCGGCAAAGCATCTTATCCTTCTGTTGAGTTTGGTGTAATGGGAAAAAATTTAAGTTTAGGCGCTGTCTTTGGTTGCGAAAATATGTTTGTCAATTCATCTTCAAGAGGGTTTTACGAATTAAAAACTTCTGTTTCAGTACCTGTTGGTAAATGCAGCGCTTACGCTTTGTTTGGTGTGGGCGCTTATTTCGAAAAGCATTTCAATAATTTTTTAGAGTATGGCGCAGGTTTTTCTTATATGCCCGGCAGATTCGGATATTTTGTGCAATACAGCAATTGGGCAAGAACTAATTATATAAGCACGGGTTTTACAGTTGGATTTTAATTTTTTACATTCACTAAAAACAATATCATGAACACAGCAGATTACTCTAAAGAAATTCATCAAAGATTTTTTGACCCCAAAGGCAGAAAACCTGTTCAGCTAACCCTTAAAAACGACCGCATGGTTGAAGGATACCTGGTGGGTTTTGAAAAAGGAAACAATGCCTCAGAACCATTTGTAGTAAAATGGCATTTTATTGCACCCGATGAATTAGAAAAATTTAAAGAAGAAGGAACAGCAGAAGGGCTTGGCAGATTCATAAATCAATCTGATATTAGCCACGTAGAATTTTCTGAATAAAAACAGGAATGGCCTGTCTTGTCTTTGTAATTAAATCATAAAAAAAAGAGAGAGAATGAATGTAGATTTAAAAAAATTATCTTTTGCCGGGTTTCTTGTTTCTATCGGAATTGTGTTTGGAGATATCGGCACTTCTCCCTTATACACTTATACAGCAATTATAGGCGGCCGGAAGGTAACAGAACTTATTGCCCTGGGCGGCGTTTCCGCAATTTTTTGGACCCTCTTTTTTCAAACCACATTAAAATACGTTTTTATTACGCTTAAGGCAGACAACAACGGCGAAGGAGGAATTTTCTCTCTCTACACCTTAATTCGTAAATACAAAAAGTGGTTGTTGTTTCCTGCGCTTGCCGGTGGTGCTTTTTTATTGGCAGATAGTGTAATTACACCGCCAATTTCTGTTGCCTCTGCAATTGAAGGATTAAAACCCGGCCACCCTCATCTGCCCGTTATGGGAATTGTAATTTCAATTCTTGTAGGCTTATTTATTCTTCAAAGAAAAGGAACTTCTTTTATCGGAAATTTATTTGGCCCCATAATGATGCTCTGGTTTACTATGATTGGGGTCTTGGGCACTGCAAGTCTTTTCGGAAATTTTCATGTATTCAAAGCATTAAATCCTTACTGGGCAATAAAACTTCTTGTAGAATATCCAGGCGGCTTTTGGTTGCTGGGCGGAGTTTTTTTATGTACTACAGGTGCAGAAGCATTGTATTCAGACCTTGGGCATTGCGGCAGAAAAAACATTCAGATCAGTTGGCTCTACGTAAAAATTTGTCTCGTTTTAAGTTATTTTGGGCAGGCTGCATGGTTGTTGCATCCGGATCATATAAATAAACCGCTTTCAGGTCTCTCACCATTTTTTGCAATGGTGCCAACCCGGTTTCTTATTCCTGCAATTGTTATTGCCACTGCCGCAGCTATCATTGCCAGTCAGGCACTCATCAGCGGTTCTTTTACATTGGTGGCAGAAGCAATTCGTCTTAACCTTTGGCCAAGGCATCGTGTAATTTATCCATCAACAGTAAAAGGCCAGGTATACATTCCGGTTATTAATTGGATTTTAATGACAGGTTGTATACTTGTTGTTTTATATTTTAAAGAATCTAAAAACATGGAAGCCGCATTTGGTTTATCAGTAACACTTACCATGCTAATGACCACCATACTTTTAACTTTTTATTTGTATGTAAAAAAAGTAAACCGCCTTGCTGTTTTTTCATTGCTTGCACTTTATCTTTTTATTGAAGGGTCTTTTTTGGTGGCCAACCTTAAAAAATTTCCCGAAGGTGGTTGGATCACTTTGCTTGCAGGAGTACTTATTTTTACAATCATGTATATCTGGTTCAGAGCATCAAAAATAAAAAGTGAGTTTCAGAAATTTACAGATCTCAGGCCCTTTATACCTGTGCTCAAAGAATTAAGTAATGATTCTACGGTGCCCAAACACGCCACAAATCTGGTTTACCTTACCTCTGCAGACAATCATTCGCTCATTGAAGAAACCACTATCTATTCTATTTTGTACAAACAACCAAAAAGAGCAGATGTGTATTGGTTTGTTCATTTAGATGTGGTGGATGAGCCGCATAAAATGACTTACAAAGTAAACGTTATTGAACCCGAAGAAGTAATTCGCATTGATTTTAAACTTGGCTTCAGAGATGCCCCAAAAATAAATTTCCTCTTCAGAAAAGTGGTTGAAGAAATGGTTAAGAATAAAGAAGTAAATATTCAGAGCCGTTATACTTCGCTCGATAAACATAACATTACCGGCGATTTCAGGTTTGTGATCATGAAACGCTTTTTGTCTGTAGAAAATGAACTTCCGTTTTGGAAAGGATTTATTATGAAAGCATATTTTGTGTTACGGTATATTGGCCTTTCAGAAGAAAAAGAATTCGGACTTGATTACAGTAACCTTACCATTGAGAGATTTCCCCTTATTTTAAATACCGCTAAAAATGTAAATTTAACGAGGGAAGAATAAAATCACATTTCAACCTTTTTACCTTTATTTTAACTACAAATGCTTTTAACGGATTGCTGAACAAATTAGAATTGCACAATATTGATATTTTAATATTGTCATAAAAAAAACAAAATGAAAATTAAAGTAAAACTTACGCTGGGCGTTGGCCTGTTGTTTTTTTTCATCATCCTGCTCGCTGTTGTTGGAACAGTATACATTAACGCGCTCAATAAAGACACGCAGAACATTCTCGTTGCCAACTACAACACGCTCGATTATTCGCGGAATATGCTCCGCGCGCTTGATGAGGATATCTCAAGCCCGCAAAGCAGTAAAAAGTTTTCAGACAATCTAATCAAACAGCAAAACAATATTACAGAAATTGGCGAAAAGGAACTTACAGACAAATTATCTCTTGATTTTATCAGTGTAAAAAACAACCCGAAAGACAGTTTGATTTTTATTGTGGTGAGAAAGGATTTAACCGATATTATGTTTTTAAATATGCAGGCCATTGAGCGAAAAAGTAATATAGCCAAGCAAACTGCAACAACCGCTACCTGGTGGGTTGCGTTAACCGGAACGCTTTGTTTTTTAATTGCCTTTGTTTTGCTCATCAAACTGCCGGGTAATATTGCTAATCCTATAAAAGAATTAACCGATAGTATTACGCAAATAGCAGGAAATAATTACCGTGAGCGCGTTCGTTTTGAAAGCCGGAATGAATTTGGAGAACTCGCAAATGCTTTTAATGTAATGGCACAGAAGCTTGAGGAATATGACAACAGCAAGCTATCCAAAATTTTGTTCGAAAAAAAGAGAATAGAAACCCTGATCAATAAAATGCACGACCCTGTAATTGGATTAGATGAAAACAATACCATCTTATTTGCCAATGAAGAAGCGTTTAAAGTGATCGGATCAAAAAAAGAAGACATCATTGGTAAAAACGCAAAAGACGTTGCTCTGCGCAATGATCTGGTAAGAAATTTAATGCATGACCTTATCTCAAAAGAAACTGCTTCAAAAAAAACAGAAGTAAAACCACTCAAGATTTTTGCTGATGATAAAGAAAGTTATTTTGACAAGGAGATCATTGATATAACAATTATACCTACAGGAGAAGAGAGCGCCAAACACATTGGCAGCGTTATTGTGCTAAGGAACATAACACCTTTTAAAGAGCTTGATTTTGCTAAAACTAATTTTATTGCCACAATTTCTCACGAATTAAAAACACCCATCTCTACCATTAAGGCAAGCCTGCAATTACTGGAAAACAATAAAACCGGAAACACAAACGAAGAGCAGAAACAGCTTATTGACAGTATTAAAGAAGATAGTAACCGCTTATTAAAAATAATAGGCGAGCTCCTTAAATTATCACAATTAGAAACCGGTAATATTCAATTAAACATTCAACAAAGCGACCCCAATCAGGTCTTGCAATATGCCCTGGATGCAGTAAAAGTTCAGGCAGATCAAAAACAAATTGCAATTTCTGTTTTTGCTGACGAAGGCCTTCATACTGTAAAAGCAGATACTGAAAAGACAGCGTGGGTGCTCATCAACCTTCTTACAAACGCAATCCGCTATTCGCCCGAAAAAAATAAAATTATTATTGAAGTAAAAAAGCATACGGATTGTGTTTTCTTTTCAGTCAAAGATTTTGGGAAGGGAATAGAAAATCAATACAGAGAAAAAATTTTTATGCGTTATTTTCAGATTCCGGGCAGCAGCAAATTCGGAACCGGTCTTGGTCTTGCCATCAGTAAAGAATTTATTGAAGCACAGGGCGGAAAAATCTGGGTTGAAAGTGAATTGGGAGAAGGAAGCACATTCTTTTTTTCACTAAACGCATAGTTAATTGTAGATTCTTTAAATTTTCTGTAACGTAGCTATGCAAAAATCTAAAAGTTTTGCACACTCCCTTTATTTCTATTTCTTCAGTTTAGGTTTTGCAATATATCCAACTGGTATAAAAACCGCTCCACAATTCCCTGAAAAATCCAATTTCAAAGCAGAAACCTGCCTTGATAGGTAATACGACACCATTTGTCGCATAGCCCGGCCTACTTTTGAATTATAAATCAAAAAAAAGGCCATGAAATTGAAACAAAAAGAAATCGGAACAAAAAATTCAGGTTTTTTCAGAAAAAAAATGGAAATTCCTTCAAAATCCGGAGATGGGTTTAAAATACTGAATATCAACACGATAAAAATGTATTTTCCGACAACAAACGACAACAAACGAATGTTAAACGAAAGTAAGCGCTTAACTACCGGCTTGGGTTTGAGGTTTGCCACACCTTTGCATCATCAAATTTTTGAAGCGCTTCAGATTTTGAGAAAAAACAAAAACTAACTAATACGTACAAAACACAATTTAAAATTAAAACTATGAAAGCAACAGTAAAAGGCACAAACGCAAGCACAAAAACAAACGTAAACATGAACGGAACAGTAAACACAAGCGCTTCTGCAAACGCAGAACAGAACAATGCCGGTACAGATGTACAGACATTAGTAAAGAAAGAAGTGATCAACAAGATCATGCTTACCGGCAACACAGGCGGTGTGCCTGAAATGATAGAAATGACCAGCGGCATGCAAAAAGCAAAATTCCGCGTGGCAACCAACCGTTATTTTAAAAACAAAGAAGGCGAGTGGCAAAGCGAAACAACCTGGCACAATGTAGTTGCATGGGGCAGGCTTGCAATTATTGCGCAAAAAAATCTTGATAAAGGAACACCCGTAAACATTGAGGGCAAAATAAATTACCGTATGTATGTAGATAAGGATGGTGTGAGTCGCTTTTATACAGAAGTAGTAGCGAACCAACTGGTAGCACTTCCTAAAAAAGAGAAAGAAGCCGTATCTCAGAAATTAGCAGCCTAAAATGTCAAAAACAATAATCAGAAACAAAATAAGAATAATTATAAAATCACAGAAAATGAAAACTAAAGAAAACAACAAAGCCACAACTAAAATGCAGACAGCAAAAGCAGCAAGTTCTTCACCTGTAAGCGGTGCAGAAAAATCCGAAACAAAAACACCGGCAAACCTTGTAGAACTTACAGGCCATCTGGGCAAAGATCCGATTGTAAGTGAACTGGACGGGGGAAGAAAAAAAGCGTATTTCACAATGGCCACCAATATTCCTTACACAACTGCCCAAGGCGCAGAAAAAGAAGAAACGCATTGGCACAGTTTGGTTGCCTGGGGAACACTTGCAGAACAGGTTGGGCAATTTTTGCGTAAAGGCGATAAAGTAAATATTACCGGCCGCATTAATAACCGTGCTTACACAGATAAAAGCGGCGTTAAAAAAACCTTTACAGAAATTGTAATGAGCAGCCTGCAGGTGTATCCTAAACAACAAGCCGCGTAAAAATTAAAAAACAACCAAAATCATATCTGTCCAAATGTGTTGAAACAAGCAACGATTTGGACAGATATAAAAAACAATAAAATTAAAAATTATTATAAAAACCGTGCCTTCGTTAAACAACTACGGCAGATAAAACAAAAAATTATGGAAACGTTAACAGTAAATCAAAACACAGAAGTAAACTCAACTAAAGAGATCATTAACAAAGTAATTCTTACCGGGTTTTTAGGACAAGACCCGAAAGTTGATGTGCTGGCGAGCAAAATGAAAGTTGCAAAATTCAGCGTGGCAACAAACTACCAGTACAAAAATTCTAAAGGCGAAATGGTGAAAGAAACGCAGTGGCACAACATTGTTGCCTTTGCAAAACTTGCCTCTGAAGTAGAAGCAAAACTAAAAAAAGGAACCCGCGTTACTGTTGAGGGAAGAATTTCCTACAACATTTTTACTGATAAAGCCGGGGTGAAAAAACAATACACCGATATTATTGCAAGCGAATTTGCAATGCATCAGAAAAAAGAAGCATAATTAAAATTGCTTTTAGGACAATAAAACTTGCCATGGTTTTATGCCCTCCCGTCAATTTCAGTTCAAGGGACTGATTTAGTCGGGAGGGTTTTTTATTTCTCTGATTTTTTCTTTCGGGCTTTTGGAATTCTGCCAACCCGGAGATCTTTTTTTAAAATAAACTCACACAACAATGTGGCAGAACTTTCAAAATTATCATCGTCATACGGAATCATTTGCCAGTTGGTTTCAGATTTTCCATTAGACAAAATAGAAATGCTTTTCATTGAGGGAAACTCTTTTTTGAGGGATTTGTGAAACTCTTTGTCGGTTGCAATCCAGATTCCATTACAATCTTCGTGGTCTTCTTTTTTTCGCAGAATGATCATTATTTTTTCTCCCACATAAATAGCGTGGCAACCAAACATGGGTTTTATTCTGAAGTCAAGGCGGCTGAGCAAATCCAACACAAAAGGGTAGGGGACAGAATTTTTCTTCTTCATGTTAAAGCGCGGAAGAGTTAAAGTTAAGAAAACAATTCTGATTGAAAATTTTAAATATATTCCGGGTGATTCTGGCGGCAGGTCAAATTAAAGAGTTGATTTTGTTAAATGTTGCGGCCTAAGAACTCTTTTTTACGGATTTAATTTGCTTACTAAACAGATTATTACCTATTTTTAGTTGTCAGAATTATTTTTAAAAGATGGCCGTTTTAGAAAAAAATTTGGTGGGTTGGTTTGAAATTCCGGTTTCAAATATGGACAGGGCTATATTGTTTTACGAAACTGTTTTTACCATTAAATTATTCAGAAATAAAATGGGCCCGCTTGAAATGGCCTGGTTTCCGTGGACAAAAGAGGGGACTGGGGCAACCGGCTCGCTGGTTCACCACTCAGGTTTTTATAAACCATCTTCTGACGGAACTCTTATTTA
>JACMLS010001076.1 GCA_014379485.1 Bacteroidia bacterium
ATTCTGCATCAGTTTCTTTCAGAGATCCGCGATTCTAAAATTCAGCAGGATCCATTGCGTTTCAGGAGGAATATGGAACGCATTGGCGAGATCATGGGCTATGAACTGAGCAAAACGCTTGAGTACTCAATCTCAGAAACCACTACACCTTTAGGCGTGGCGCAAACCTCACACATTTCAGACCAGATCGTTCTTGCCACCATTTTACGTGCAGGTCTGCCTTTGCACACTGGCCTGCTTAATTATTTTGACAGGGCACAGAACGCATTTGTATCTGCATACCGTCGTAACCACAAAGACAATACGTTTGATATTCAGATAGAATATTTATCCTGTCCGGATATTACAGATAAGGTGCTTGTTATTTCTGACCCCATGCTTGCAACCGGTTCTTCTATGGTACTTGCTTACCAGGCATTACTGAAACGCGGAATTCCAAAACATACACATATTATTTCTGCTATTGCAAGCAGGCAAGGTGTGGATTATTGCAAGAAAAATTTACCTCCCAACGTTTCTATCTGGCTTGCAGCGGTAGATGAAGAACTTACCGCGCATGCTTACATTGTACCGGGGCTTGGAGACGCAGGGGATCTTGCATACGGAGAAAAGATCTGAAAATAATATACGGTGGCATTTACAACAGGAAATTATGTGTCGGCATTTCTGGCTTCTATGGTTTACGTAGGAAGAGGCGGGGTTCCGATTGCATTGGGTTGTAAGTTCAATCTTTTACAAACTCTTGCAAGCGTTGCCGGTGGCGGAGTTTTTAGCAGTTTTATTTTCTCTTTTCTATTTGATGGGGTTATACATTGGGTAAGTAAAATTCTTGATAAAAAATTCCCTAACCGTAAACTCAACAAAAAAAAATTTACACGATGGAACAGGTTTATCATTAAAGTAAAAAAGAATTTTGGTGTGGTTGGTGTGGCCTGCGTTTCTACTCTGATCTTAAGCATTCCGCTCGGAACTTTTCTTGCGCTTCGTTTTTTTGGAGGCAGAAAAACAGTTTTCATGTGGTTTAGCATTTTTACAGTATTCTGGACAATTGCTCTTTTTTATACTTTTGGAGGAGGAAAAAATTAAGCCGTTTCCGCAGCGTTACAGCGGATAAAAAATGAACAACAAAGCGCCTGACATAGGTTCACGAATCGCATCAGCTTTGCTCGATCAGGTGCTTGGATTACTGCTGCGCGCTGTAATCTGGATTGTGTTTATTATTTCTGTTGGTCAAAGCGGCCCCTTTGGCAGTCCGGTAAATCCTTTTTCACTTTTTACAGATTATACATTTGCCCTGGTCTTTATTGGTTTTTCAACACTCTATTACCTGAAAGATATTTTTTCAGGCAGAAGCATTGGCAAACGCATATTGGGTTTACAGATTGTAAATAATAAAAGTAATCTTCCGGCTTCGCCTGTACGAACTGTTTTAAGAAACTTTGGTTTTCTGTTATGGATTGTAGAAGTGGTCATGATCCTTGCCTCACCATCAAAAAGGCTGGGAGATCTGATTGCGGGCACAAAAGTTGTTTCAACAATTCGTCCGCAAAAAATAAAATTTCCGTTTTATCAATATCTCTGTGCTCTTTTACTTTCAGTTGCTGTGTCTGCAATTATGTACGCACCCTTTTACGGAGCCGGATCGCTTACCAATACTGAACCAGAAACTGCAGAAGAGTTTAACGAAACAGTTGTAAAAGAAAAACAGGAAGTAACTGAAGACCTGGCTGCATTTTTTGAAAAGAAATACGAAACAGAATTTGAATCGGTGGTTTTATCTGCACAACAAAAACCAGGCGCTTCAACTACGATGATAACCGGTTCATTTATTCTGAAAAAAGATCTTTTTGAAAGCGGAGAAGTGAATACACTAAAAGAAAGAATTAGAGACGACCTGCATGAAAAAATGCGCGGAAAATCTTTTGATGCCGATATTACCATTGTGTATACAGAAGGAGATGAACCCAAAATAACACACCTTACCGAAAGTTTAAATGAATAAGGTTGAACATGTTTTTTTTGATCTCGACAGAACGCTTTGGGATTTTGAAACAAATTCTCGCCGTGTAATCGCTGACCTTTTTTCTGAAAACAATCTTGAAAGCCGTTGCGCTGTTGCCTTTTGTAATTTTATTGAAACTTTTGAGGAAATAAACGATACACTCTGGGCAAAGCTGCGCGCCGGAGAAATTACAAAAGAACAATTAAGAACAAGTCGTTTTTATAATTGTATGAAAGTTTACAATTACCACGACCTTGAGCTTGGTTTTAAAATGGAAGAAGAATACGTACAACGATCTCCTTACCAGAAAACACTTTTTCCGGGAGTAATTGAATTGCTTACTGAACTGAAAAAAAACAATTTCGA
>JACMLS010001077.1 GCA_014379485.1 Bacteroidia bacterium
AAACGCATCATTAATTATCCGGTCAGAAAAATTGGGGGCACCACCATTGACAAAATCATATTTTTTGCCGGCGAACAAGGGTGCAGTCTGTGGGACATCGCCTGCAACACGGCGTCTTTCAAGGAATTCGGGGCTTCTGCGGTGCATATTGACAACTTTGTGATGATGCTCCGGAGTTTTCAATCTATGCAGGACAGCCACAATGCCTACGACCTTGCCAGCCATGTTGCCAAACAAACCACTCTGCTTAAAACACTGTATGAAGATAAAACGGTAGAAGGAATTTCGAGGTATGAAAATATTGTGGAACTGCTTAACGCCATAAAGGAATTTACTGAAGACGACACCAGCGAGGTTGAAAAAACCCTCACAAACTTTTTGCAGGAAGTAGCGCTGTACACCGATGCAGACAAAGAAAATGAGAACAACCACGACCGCGTTACCCTGATGACGGTACATGGTGCCAAGGGACTTGAGTTTCCGTATGTTTTTGTAACAGGCATGGAAGAAAATCTATTTCCTTCGCAACTTGCACTCAACAGCCGGGAAGACCTGGAGGAAGAACGCCGCCTGTTTTATGTGGCTATTACCCGTGCTCAAAAGAAACTGATGCTGAGTTTTGCCACTTCAAGGTTCAGGTTTGGCAACCTCATTCATTGCGATTCCAGTAGGTTTTTGCAGGAAATTGACGCAGGACACCTGGAATACGCCAACGTTCCGCCCACCGCAGAAATAAGCCGGCCCACAGGAATTTACGGCCGGGAAACCAGTTTTGCCCTCCGCGACAAAAAAACCGGAAAACAAACTTTTTCATCTCCT
The DNA here is from genome assembly GCA_014379485.1 of Bacteroidia bacterium. Lineage (GTDB taxonomy): Bacteria > Bacteroidota > Bacteroidia > B-17B0 > Aurantibacillaceae > AM-1111. The sequence continues at coordinate 820 of JACMLS010001077.1, forward strand.
GCTTTTGCCCCCAATCCCAATTTTGTTGCTGAACCAGTTTTTGATCTTGCGGTCGGACAAAAAATTGAGCATCAGCGTTTCGGGAAAGGGGAAGTAAAACAAATTGAAGGTTTTGGTGATAGCAAAAAAGCTGTTATAAATTTTGATCTTGCGGGTGAAAAAACCCTGGTGCTTAAATTCGCCAAAATGCGTAAACTCTAAAAACAAAGATTCATTCTTTAATTCTTTCATTTCTTAATTCTTTAATTTTTATCCCGCTGATCTTCGCAGATTTAAAACGCTGATCTACGCGGAATTTGCCGCAAACAATTCTTTAATTCTTCATTATTCATTCTTAATTTTTCATTTTTAATTCTTCATTCAAAAAGGTGTGTATTGTGTAACATCTTATAAGAATGCTGTAATATTCCTGTGCCTGAATAAATCAATCTTTGTATTTAAAATGGAACAAAACATTCATCCCAATGAATCGGAAAACGAAGACCTGAAAACTTTGTCGGCCTGTGTGGAATCTTTGAAAAAAAAAGGTTTTACAGAGAATTTCATGGTCAATGAAGAAGGCATTCACAGCCTGGATGATTCGGTGCGAGTCTTCAACCCACATCAGGTAAAAATAGTGAATTTCTTTCGTTTTGAGGGAGACAGCGATCCCGGGGACAGTTCCATTTTGTATGCCATTGAAACCGATAACGGGCTAAAAGGTGTATTGACTGATTCCTATGGGCCGTATTCAGACCCGAATGTGGCTGCATTCATTACCAAAGTGGAAGAGATTACAAAAAAAACCAACAGAAATGAATGGTATGACGATGAAAAAGAGGGTTCTTAGTAAAAGGTTTTAAAAATTAGAAATTAGAAGGTAGAAATTAGAAGGCAGGAAAAACACAATTCTAATTTCTAACTTCTAATTTTTTTTATCTAAGGCAACTGCTGCTTGTCAAAGAAACTCCAGATGGAGTCGTTCACATGATATTTGGTTCCCCATTCGTGGTTCAGGGCATCCAAGGGCATAAATTTTACTTCATGACCCTCGTTTTTGTATTTCTGCACATTTTCTTCTGCAA
>JACMLS010001078.1 GCA_014379485.1 Bacteroidia bacterium
AATTGGGTTTCCCGCTTATTTCAAACGCTTTGCATTTTTTTGCGTTTCGTTCAGAAATCTGCGGGAAATATTTTTTAGCAAATCACTAATTTTTTCTTTTTACAAATTATTTCCGTTGATCACCTCAACAATATAAATTCTTAATTCAGAAGGGTCTTGTAAAAAGAAAGTTAGTGAGAGAAAATGTGAAAAGCAATATTACAAGTGCCTCGTCTGGCTTATAATCGACGAAAGGAAGCAAACAGGAGACAATTGCAAAAAACGGATAAGTGCTAACGCGTAACTACCCTGCGATTAACTATTCCTGATAACTGCAAAATGCGGTGCACTGACCGCTCAATTTCTCATCTGCTCCTTTAACCAAAAATAAGTTAATCAGTCGCAAATAAACGTTAATTATCTTGTTTACAATGAGTTTTGGCAATACCTTCAATCTCGATTTCAACTAACAAAAATCACTATGAAAAAAATTCTTTTTCTTTCAGCAGCTTTGGCCGGAATAGTTTCCTGTACAGATGATAAAGTTGCACAAAACGGAAACAACAAAGTTTCTGCAAATGAAAATGCACTTACAGAAAATTTAACTGCATGGAACGGAAAAAGCGGAGGCTTTATGCTGGCGATTAATGAAAAAATTGTTTACGATAATATTGTTATTTACCCGATAAAAGCTGATGATGATTTTGTGGCCGAACATAATTCTATGGGAGATTACAAAACATTAAAAGAAGGTGTTGATGCAGGAAAAATAATTGTGTCTGAAAGAGGTGGTTCAGAAAATTTTGCCAACACAGCAGCTGTTCCGAACCGCAGACGTGAGAGCAGCAGAAATGTACAAAGAGAACCGCTTCGCCGCAGTGGTTCAAACAGCGGCAACAGTTTAATTGGAAACGGAATGCCGCAGATTGGTACCGTTATCAACTCGCAATTAAATTCTAACAGTGCAAGAGAAGCACTATCAAATAATAATATTGGCGATGATCAGGGACAAAGTGTAAATAATCTTTCTATTGAAAACCAGGGCGAGGATACAGTTTTTGTAATGGCAGGTGAGTTAGTAAGAGGCGGAGACCAGGACAGGGTGGTTGCAGAAGACATTGTGTTAATGCCACATTCAGGAAAAAAAGATCTTCCGGTATTTTGTGTTGAGCATGGCAGATGGACTCATGATGGGTATTATGATAACAGTTCTAATTTCGGTTCTGTAAATAATGTAGTGGCAAACTCTGTACGTAAAATTGTTGTTACAGAAAAATTACAAGAAGCGGTATGGAGCCAGGTTGCCAACGTAACATCGCTTAACGCGGCTGTTTCTGCAACCGGATCTTACAATGCGCTTGAAGAATCGAAAGATTTTACTGACAAGAGAGAAAAATATTTAACCGCAATTCAAAACGTTTTTGAAAAAGATTCTAAAGTAATTGGTGTGTTGGTTTGCAACAAAAAAGGAGAAGTGTTGGGCTGCGATATGTTTTGCAAGAACAAATTATTCAAAAAAGAATACGAAGGATTGATTCATTCTTATATTGCTGAAGTTGTTTCTCCGGAATCTAAAAATGATACAGGCAAAAAAGCTACTGCCCAAGAATATTTTGCTGCTGTTGTAAAAGAATACCGTGGCGAAGACAACAATACGCTTGGTAAAAAGTTTGTTTACAAAGGCAAAGCGGTGCATTACTCAGGGTTTTAATTTTCATCTCGTCACGTTCTGAATTGTTATTGTAAACTGTCAGGAACGTGACGAGGCGGAAATTAAATCATAAAAAATTTATCGATATATTTTATTTATGCCTGTTTCATTAAAAGAAGCGTACCAGATTGGTTTTAATCCGAATTATCTTGGCGCTTATTTTAATAGCGTTGAGTTTGTAAGTTCGAAAATTGAAACGAACGATCAGCGGCAGAAAGAAATAATTATGGGGCATGTTGGGAGTTTAAAAAAACTACAACCTCTAATGCCGCAACTTGTAGTTACGGTTCAAGACATCTTTACGAGAGAAGGCTGGCCATCTACAGAGCCGCCACGTTTTCCGAATGATTTTTACAAGTGGGCAAATAATTTTGACAGAGTGTTTAAAGAAAAACATCCTGATATTCAAAGCCCTTTAAATCTTGCCTATGAATTCGGAAAAAAAGTGGGTGATTTTTATTCTTCTTTTTTTCTGCTGAACATTGTTTCGAATGTAGCTGACCTGATGAAAACTTCTTTTCCGAAACAGGTAGAAAACATTGTGAATCCTTTGAAAAATTCTTTTTTGCTTTTTGAGATCACCGCAAAATTAGCGGGCGTAATGGACAAATCGTTGGTACCGCTTCATGATACCTGGCTTGAATTTTTGAAAACTTACCTTGATAAAATTGATGCGGCAGGCTTGGATTATGCTTTACTGAATTCCATCTGCTCATCATTTCTTGATGAGTTCAATGAAAAAGAAAAAAGTGTGAACGTTTCTTTTTTGAGCGCTTAGAAAAACTTTATTCCGGCAAACAACACGTCGTCGGTTTGCTCAAGATCTGCCTTCCAATGCAAAAATTCTGCTTCAATATCATTTCCCTGTTCAACTAAAGAAGTGTTTTTATTTCTGAGAATGAATTCTTCTATTTTTCTGAAAGAGAATTTTTTCTTTTTTTCTCCGCCAAACTGATCCTGCAATCCGTCTGACAAAAAATAAAAAGCATCGCCCTCTTTTACATCAACAACATGATCTGTAAATAAAATCTCCTCTTTGTCTGCATCACCAATAGTAATTTTATCTCCTTTATAGAGTTGAGTTTCATTGTTTCTTAAATGAATCATTGGGCGCATTGCGGCTGCAAATGCCAGTTGTTTTTTTCGTGGATCAAATACGCATAAGGAAATTTCCATCCCGTCTCGTATGCTTTGCCCTTTGTCTGCATTATCGTGCAAAGCTTCTTTAATTGATTTGTCAAACTCCTTTAAAAGAACTGAAGGATTTACAGCGCCAAGAATGGTAGTTACTTTATTTATTTGCGTTACACCCAGCACAGACATAAGAGCGCCCGGCACGCCATGCCCCGTGCAATCTGCCACTGCAAAAACCAATTTACCATCCACAAAATTATACCAGTAAAAATCTCCGCCAATAATGTCTTTGGGCCGGTAAAAAATAAAACTTTCAGGATACACTTCTCTCAACCGTTCTACCTTCTTCAAAAAAGATCCCTGGATTCTTTTTGAGTAGTTGATACTATCTACAATATCTTTATTTTTTTCTTCAATGATAATTTTTTGATTGTGAAGAATTAAGTTTTTTTGTTTCACTTTATTTTCTGCTCGCAAGCGTTGAAACGATTTAAACGTGATGGTAAGAATATCCACTGCAGATTTACAGAATAACATATCCTGTGTACTCCAGTTTTTCACTTCATTAAAATTCTCAATAGATAAAATTCCGTTACATTCTCCGTCAACAATAAGCTGAACCTGCATAAGTGATTTTATCTGCTCTGGCCAGAAAGAAGAATGCGGAATGTTTTTTGATGCAGGGTTTTCTGTAACATCGTTGATCATTAAGGCATCATCCTGCATCAGGATCATGATAACCGGTATAAAATCAACAGCAGAAATAAGTTGCCGGTCTGCGCTGTATGTTGAAGTAGCCAGTTCGTACATACCTAAACGCCTTATACTGCGGTTGCGGGGGCTGCACTGCCACAAACACACTCTTGAAACAGAAAGGATCTCTGCAGTTTTTTGTAAAATATCTTTTAGTGCAGCAAGAAAATTTCCGGAAGTAACGTTTTTACTTTTAGACATTTCTATGAGCACAGAAAGATTGGAACCCAGCTTTTCTTTCTCTTTTAGTTTGGTTAGATCTCTTACAGTTGTAAACCTCAACGTTCTGCCCATGTACTCAAAATAAAATCCCTGAACTTCAATTGGTACAAGGCTTTTATCTTTTTTTACCGAAATAAGTTCGTATGGATACGTGTAATTATTTTTCAGGTTTTCTCCGGCAATTTTTAAAGATTCCGGAGTAAGAAGCGCGGCAATGCTTTTACCTATCAACTCCTCGCGGTTGTACTGCGATAGTTTTTCGAAGGCAGGATTTACATCAATAACATTTCCGGCATCAAGTATTATACAGCCTTCTGTTGCCAGTTGTGCAAACTTATTCAGTTTCTCATCGTTCTGCACCAATTCAATTTCAAGCGCCCTTCGCTCTGTTATGTCCTGCACAATTCCGCTTACAATAACGGTCGAATTTTCTATTGTTATAAAATCTGATGACAGGAAAAGTGTTTTTTCTACAGAGTTGATAAACGCTTTTATTTCAACCGGGTCTCCTGTTTCTCCTTTTAAAATTGAACTGAAGAATACATCAAATGATTCTGATGAGTCAGAATGAATAAATGATTTTAAATTTTCAATGGTAACGTTCTCTCTTTTTTTTATTTGAAAAAGTTCCATGATCTCATTTGACCAGAAAAAAACTTTATGCCTTACGTCGTACATCCAGTACGCGCCCGGAACATTTTTAAGCAGTTCTATTTTTGGGGAAGTAAGTTGTATTGCGCTGGACTGGCTCATAAAAACGCTCTCTTATTAATCAATATTACAAATTATTTTTGGGAAAGAGAAATTCATGCAGGGATGAGATTTTTTGTTTTTTGTAATACCAAATAACCGTTTAGAGGTAGCGGAAAAAAGAAAAAGCTGGCAGGCAGTTGTTTTTTGATTCAGGATTAAAAAAAATTGTTTACATGTGCCCGCAATCCGGCATATTTTTGAAAAGCAGAGCCGGATCTAACAAAGATGCGGGCAGACCAAGAAAGTGAAGGTTTTTTAATTTGTAGATCTCTTTTGTAAGTGGTACTACTTTGCCATCCAATCCTTTTTTTTCATGGTCGAGATTTAAGGTCCACAAATTAGTGAATGCGCCAATAGAGGGGGGCACGCAGTTCTCTACTGTTCTGCTTATACTAAGATGCGCTAATTTTTTCAGTTGCAAAAGGCGCGGCATTGATTTGCCGAGCTGGACCCCGGGGTAAGAAATAATATCAAGCATGCCCAGGTTTTTTAATTTTATAATCTCAGCAGGAATTTCCGCAAGGTTCATTTCAAGAAACAACTCGTTAAGAGAATCGCACTCAAAAATAAAATCCGGAATTTTTTTGTAAAGAAATGAAGTAAACCCAATTCTCTTTAGTTGTTTTGTAATTCCTGATTTAATGATTTTCTGATTGACAAGAGAAATGTAAGCCTCACCATCACTTTCCTGAAAACTAAGAGACAATTCTCTGATGTTTTTCATATACTGAAGGCTGTCAAGAATATCTAAAAGTTTTTGTTTTTTATCTTTATACCAGTCAAAATCTATTGACAGTCTTTTTTTCTGGTACCATTTAAGTGTTGGGGCATTGTACAATACTTTGTATTCTTTTTCGTGTTTGTAAACCACTCTCTCAAGCCTGCCTTCAACGAACTCCCTGTTTATATCTGTGCCGTTCTTGTGCAGATAACAATGTGCTGTATCACCGTTCTCAAAAAAAACTATTTCCCAACCATTCCATTTTTTATCTGCCAGCGTATCCGTTATCATTTCTTCGCTAAACAAATAATAGCCGGCAGCGTAACTTCTTTTTTGTTTTTTCCAACAGCGCCCTGTCTTTCTTCCGTTTGTGTAATTATTTTCCCGCAATACTATTCCCCTTGCAGAATAAAAAATCTCTTTACCTTCTTTTTTTGAATTAATAAAATTTACTTCGCACTTTTTGGCGCCGTTTTCATGATACCCGACCCAGGTACTGTCACGAAAACCGTTCTTCATTTTGCCCTCAAGCCATTTGAACTTATAGGTTTTGCCATATTGCTCTTTGCTTATTACAACACATTTTCCGTTCAGCGGAAGTTGCTCCCTGTTTTTTTCGAACCAATCGTCGTACTTTACAAAAGTGTCGAACAAAGCAGAATCAGTAAGGGTTTGGGATTTCTGCCCAACGGCAATAAAAACAGAAAAAAAAGAAATAATAATAACAACTGTTTTCATGAATGCTATTCTTTTTTTCAAGGTGGGTGATAAAATCAGTGATTGTTTTTTTCCGCAACAGATCTGTCAGGTTTTTTTCTTCAGTAAATTCAACACCCGATCAATATATTTTTCGTTTGTCATTAAAGAATTCTGAATGCGTTTTGCGTAGTGAATGGAATCAAGCACTTCTTTGTTCCTTGCTTCCAGCTCATCTTTCTGATCATTTATTTTTTTCTGCGCATCCTCGCGGGTTTTAATATATTTCCATACCACAAAAATATTCAGGATCAAAGGCATTAAAAAAACAACAGCCGTATCGGGCAAATGTTCTTTTTCAGGAACAAAATAAAAATCTTTAAATACAGAAGGCAAACTTCCAAGAACCAGAAAAATGAACGTAATGATTATTCCCCCAAGCCTGTTGTAGAGAAAAAAAGCAAAGAGTATGGCAACCATTAACCACAAACCACCATTCATAGCCGGAGCGCCTCTTTGTATAAAAGCACTGATAACAGAAATAAGGGCTTGCTGAATAATAAACCAATTGGAAGCAAGTTTTAAACTGCCACTGAATTTTAAAATAAAAGGTACCGAGCCTAAAGTAATAACGGCCACAGAGATCAGGTAGAAATGATAATGAAAATCATTGAGAAAAAGATAGAGGTAGAACGTAAGGCCCAACACGCAAAACAAGGTGGTAAAACTGTACAGCAGTTCAATTTTAGCCCGCACAAAAACGTCTTCTGTTTTAGCAAGCACATCTCCAATAAACCAGTTGCGAAGTTTTTTCATTACAAAGTAAAAATAAGAAAAATTTAACAGAGGAACATTGATACCTCTGGTTGAACTGATTTTCACTGATAAAAATGGGAAAATGCGGATAAAAATTAAACGCACAAAAAACCTGAGAGCACATAAGAAAAATTAACCTTATGTTTTCTTATGTGCCTTATGTGCCTTATGTGCCTTATGTGGTTAAAAATTTGAACGCTAAAACTTAATCATCTCTTCATAAAGATCCTTAACCGGTAAACCCATCACATTATAAAAACTTCCTTCTATCTTATCAATCCCCACATAACCGATCCAATCCTGAACACCATAGCCACC
>JACMLS010001079.1 GCA_014379485.1 Bacteroidia bacterium
AGCTGGTAATTTATTCAGTGTTTTCATTGAGATAATTGTTAGATTTGCCTTAATAAATTATATGAAACGTAACCTGATTTTTTTCTTTTACTTAATTGGCCTTGGTTTAACAGCCCAGTCAACCGACTCGCTGAGGAAACTGATTGGCAAGCCCGGTCTTCCTGACACGCTCCAGGTTAAAGTTTATTTTTCGCAAGCTAACGACCTTTTGTATTCTGATCTTGATTCTGCCTACATTATAACTCTCATTGGCAAAAAACTGGCTGAAAAAATAAATTACCAAAAATTCATTGGAGAATTTACCAGTCTTGAAGGCGTTTACTATAAAAACAAAGGCGAGTTTCCTAAAGCCCTTGAGAAATACATTGCCGCACTTAAAATAAAAGAGAAAATAAATAATCGCCGCGGAATGACCATTGGAAACAATGACCTGGGAATTCTTTACAAGACCATAAAGAATTATTCGCTTGCGCTTTCTCATTACCGCGTTGCACTTAGCCTAAGCCGCGAAATGAAAATGAAACTTGGAGAGGCTTTGATATTAAATAATATTGGCACCATTTATCAGGAAACAAAAGACAGTGCGAAAGCAAATCTTGACAGCGCGCTCTATTATTATGAACTCTCCAGGAAAAAAGCAGAAGAAATAAACGATGCCAACGCAATTTCTACCGCCTATTGCAATATGGCACAGGTCTATGGCTCACGCGAGCAATATGCCAAAGCCGTGTATTATTTTACACACAGCCTTGCAATTGACAGTGCAGAAAACAATATACCTGCGCTCATAGAAAACTACACCAATATTGGTGGTATGTACAACATGCAGAAAAAATTTGATCTGGCCCTCACCTACATGCGCAAGGGCGAAAAGCTAGCGAAGGAAAATGACATGAAGGTTTTACTAAAAGAAAATTACAGCTCAATGGCCGATGTACTTTACCGGATGGGCAAACCAACCGAGGCGTATGACTATGTTCGCAAAATGAGCGCCTTGCAGGAAGAGATCACAAACGAAGCATCGCAGGAAGCTATTGCCGAAATGCGGGTGAAATTTGAAACTGAGAAAAAAGAGTATGAGAATTTAAAACTGCAGAAAGAAAATGCAGAAAAAGATCTCCACCTGTCGCACACCTACAACATTATTTTTGTAATAGGGGCCGCACTTATAATTGTGCTGATCAGTTCTGTTTTTGTTTACCTGCGCAATAAGCTCAAACAAAAACAAAAGTTTGACGCCGAACTTCTGAAACAACAGGAACTTCGCAACCGCGCTATAATTGAGGCAGAAGAAAAAGAAAGAAGGCGCATTGCCCGCGACCTGCATGATGGAGTGGGACAAATGCTCTCTGCCGCCAAACTCAACCTCAGCAACCTGGAAGGTTATTTAAAAAACGGCCCGCAGAACCAGTGGGACATGATAAAAAATTCTATAGAACTCGTAGATGATTCCGTAAGAGAAGTCCGGCAGGTTTCACACAACCTGATGCCGAATGCGCTGATTCAATTCGGCCTTGTGCGGGCCGTGCGCGATTTTATTTCAAAAATCTCTTCTTCAGAAACACTGAAAATAGACCTGGAAATAATCGGACTAAACGAGCGCCTGGAACCAACTACCGAAACAGTACTTTACCGCGTGCTGCAGGAGTTGGTAAACAATGTAATAAAACACTCAGAAGCAAACCACCTGAGCATACAGGTCATACGCCACGATAAAGAACTTACTGTAATGCTTGAAGACAATGGAAAAGGTTTTGACACAATACTGGTAACAGAAGCAAAAGGAATAGGTCTCGCCAATATTATTTCGCGCATTAATTTTTTGAATGGTAATGTAAATTTCGATTCCAGTCCCGGCAGAGGGACAACAGTAACTATTGAGATTCCTTTGTGAAGCAGGGAAATTCTTTAGCGATTGTAAAACTGATGCGAAAAAACATAAAATGTAAAAAGCTCCGAAAAATTAATTCCGGAGCTTTTTACATTCTTTGAGTAGCGTGGGGCGGTTTTGAACCGCCTACCTACGGGTTATGAATCCATCGCTCTAACCAATTGAGCTACCACGCCATTCTGTTGTCTCGTAGATCACTCTAACCTCCCGATGGTTATCGGGATGAGCTACCACACCAACATTGGGTTTGGGTTGTAAAACCCGCCCTTTTTCCGTTTTGCGTCCCAATGACTGCCTTAAAACGGGGTGCAAATATACTTTTTTTTAACTTTTAAGCGCAATTATCTAACAAAAATCCAATTAATTGCCCTTCTCTATTGCGGGGATAATTATTTTGTCTATATTGCCCCGATTAAACTTTTATTTTTCAAGTCATGTCGAAGAAAATCAAGAAATCATCGGTAAAAAAGCTAAAACCAAAGAAGGCTGTAAAGAAACCGGTGGTTAAAAAGAAGGCGTCTGCGAAGCCAGCCAAAAAAACACCGGTTAAAAAAAATAAACCTGTGTCTAAAAAAGTTGTTGCAAAAAAGAAAATAGCGCCTAAAAAAGCCGCCCCTAAAAAAGCGGAGGCAAAAAAGAATATAAAGCCGGTTAAACCTGCAAAAGCTGCGCCTGCTAAAGTAAAAGCGGAGGTAAAAAAAGTAATTGTTGAAAAACCAGCAAAAGCGCCAAAGCCTCCTAAACCAGAAAAACCCGCAAAACTCAGCAAAGAAGAGAAAAAAGCTAAACTGGCAGAAGAAAAAGCCCTTGTGCCTGAAGTAAAAAAACAGAGTAAAAAAGAGATCAAAGCCGCGCAAAAAGCCACTGAAAAGGCAATTGCAAGAGCTAAAGAAAATATTAAACAAAAACTTTACAAAGCAGCTTCAGAAGAAGTTGATGTACGTCCAACAAACGAGCCTCCGGGTAAATTTGAGCTGGAATATGTAATTCACTCTTCTGCAGAACTGTTGTTTACTTTCCTAACAGAGCCCAGTGGCCTTTCTGAGTGGTTTTGCGACGACGTAAACATTCGCCACGGTATTTACACCTTTCTGTGGGACGGCTCGCAGCAGCAGGCAAAAGAACTTAAAATAATTCCCGAAAAAATTGCCCGCTTTCAGTGGGTAGAAAAATCTGACGGCTCTTATTTTGAGTTCAGAATAGAAAAAGACGATCTTACCGGAGACATTTCGCTCATCATTACTGATTTTGCTGAGAATGCCGAAGAAAGAAACTCTTCCAAACTTTTATGGGACAGCCAGATTGATAAGCTGTTGCATGTAATGGGAGCTTACTTCTAAAAAATTAAACAAGGATTTTTCTTCTTTTCTATTGTTATCTTTGCCATCCAAAACAATTTTGAAATAGCCTTATGAAAATAAGAGACCTGTTTCAGTTGAGCGATCAAAGACAAATATCCGTACTTGAAACTATTAGTTAAAAATAACCTGATTCTTTTTATTCTTTTCGGGTGTTTTGTTATTTCCGGTGGTATTGCAATTTCAATGGTGAGCAAGCAGAGTCTTCATTTATTCTTTAATTCTTTCGTAACTAAAAACCTGAATGGCTTATTTGTTAACCTGACTTACCTGGGTGATGGAATTGTGGTGTTATGTGCAGTACTTGTATTTGCCTTTATCAATTTCAGATTGTTCATTGTTTCTGCCCTTTCATATGGCCTTTCTTCGGGAATTGTACAACTTTTAAAGAATACACTTTTTGAAACTGCTGTGCGGCCTACACATTTTTTCGGCGCACTTACACCTCCAATAAAATTAAACCTGGTTCCCGGAATTGAAATGCATGGCCTCAACAGTTTTCCATCGGGCCACACAGCATCTGCATTCAGCATTTTTTTTACACTCGCACTTTTGTCTCAGAATAAGTGGGTAAAAATTATTTTATTTTTCGTTGCACTTTTTGTCGGCCTTTCGCGTGTTTATCTGTCGCAACATTTTTTTGAGGATATATACGGAGGCGCCATCATCGGAGTCTTTTTTTCGGTTATTATATTTTACATTTTCTACTTTGCTCCTTTTTCAGGAAGATTCAACAAACTGGATACATCAGTTTTAAAACTAATTTTTTCAGATAAAAAATAAAGATGTTCAATCTTTCAAAGGGCGCACATATTTCACTAATAATTGTTCTGGGAAGTCTTTTGTTTTTTCCGTTTTTGGGTTCGGTTCATTTATTTGACTGGGACGAAGTAAATTTTGCAGAATGCGCCCGCGAAATGATTGCTTCAGGAGATTACTCCAATGTAAAGATCAATTACCAGCCTTTCTGGGAAAAACCCCCGCTCTTTATCTGGATGCAGGTGGCCTCTATGAAACTTTTCGGGATAAATGAATTTGCCGCAAGATTTCCGAACGCAGTTTGCGGAATTGTAACACTACTAGTTATTTACCTTATAGGTTCCAAAACACACGACAAAAAATTCGGAATCTTTTGGGTAATGGCTTACGTAGGATCTTTTCTGCCGCACATTTATTTTAAATCAGGCATCATAGATCCCTGGTTCAATCTTTTTATTTTTCTTGCCATTTACCAGGCCATATTGCATACCAACAACCCCAACGGAAAGTACGGAATGCAAACCGCTGTGCTTGCGGGCTTATTTGTTGGTCTCGCCACCTTAACAAAAGGGCCGGGCGCACTTTTAATTTTTGGTTTGTGTGCCGGTGTTTTCTGGATCCGGAAAAAATTTGCAAAAGTAAGCTCAATTAAATTTCTCCTGGTTTTTATACTTGTGTTTTTGATTACCGCCGGAAGTTGGTTTTTGTATGAAATACTTACAGGAAACCTGCAGGTGCTAAAAGATTTTTTTGATTACCAGATCAGGCTGATAAAAACAAAAGACGCGGGGCACGGTGGTTTTTTCGGTTATCATTTTGTCATTCTGCTGTTCGGCTGTTTTCCTGCATCGGTATTTGCCATAAGGGCATGGAAAAAATCTTCGTCAGACACGCCTTTCCATGCACACATGAAAAACTGGATGAACAATTTATTTTGGGTAGTACTCATTTTCTTTTCTCTGGTAGTAGAAACAAAAATTGTTCATTACTCAAGTCTCTGTTATTTTCCAATGACATGGCTGGCTGCATACTCATTGCACAAGCTAAGCGAAAAAGAATTTGAATGGAAAAAATGGATGACTTATACATCTGTTGTAATAAGCCTTGCTTTCGGAATTCTTATTATTGCAGTTGCGCTGATAGAAAAAATAAAACCTTTTTTACTTGAGCCCGGAAGAATAAAAGATCAGTTTGCAGCAGATTGCCTCAGGGAAAATGTAAGCTGGCAAGGTTGGGAATGGATACCCGGACTTTTCTTTATTTGTGCCAGCTTGTTTTTCATCTACAAAATATCAAAGGGTAAAACAGG
>JACMLS010001080.1 GCA_014379485.1 Bacteroidia bacterium
GTTCCTCTACAGTTTTTCTTGCAAAGAATAAAATCGGTTATCACAACCTTGCAAAATTAAGTTCTATTGGTTTTGTTGAAGGATTTTATTATGTGCCCCGCATTGATAAAGAAGTGTTGTTGCAGTACAAAGAAGGGTTGATCGTAACCACAGGTTCTTTACAGGGAGAAATTCCGAATTTGATTTTAAACGTTGGTGAGACACAAGCCGAAGAAGCTTTTAAGTGGTGGCTCGAACAATTTGGCGAAGATTTTTATGTGGAATTAAATCGTCATGGTTTACCCGAAGAAGATCACGTAAATAAAATTCTGTTAGACTTTGCAAAAAAATATAATGTAAAATATTTTGCAGCAAATAATAATTATTACCTCGAGAAAAAAGGCGCCAAATCTCATGATGTTTTATTGTGTGTGAAAGATGGAGAGCAGCAGGAAACACCGATAGGGCGGGGCAGAGGTTTCCGCTTTGGTTTTCCGAATGATAATTTTTATTTTAAAGCACCGCATGAAATGTTTGCGGCTTTTGCAGATCTGCCCGAAGCAATTGAAGAAACAACTAACATTGTAAATAAAGTTGAGAATTATAAATTAACAAGAGATGTTCTTCTACCAAAGTTTGAAATTGCACAGGATTTTATTGATGATCATACAGATGAAATTGAAGAATCTTTTTTAAGAATTTGCGGACACAAAGAAAAAGAATGGAAAGACAAAAAACTTTCTGAAACAGAAATTGAAACGCATAAAACAGAATTAAGGTTTATTGCAGAGCAACATATTTATTTATGCGAACTCACCTATCAGGGAGCAGAAATAAGATATCCGAATGCAATTACTCCTGAAATAAAAGAACGCATAGATTTTGAGCTGGCCACTATTGAAAAAATGGGTTACCCCGGTTATTTCTTAATCGTTTCTGATTTTACAACAGAAGCAAGAAGATTAAAAGTTTCCGTTGGTCCCGGCCGTGGTTCTGCTGCCGGCTCTGTTATTGCATATTGTTTAAAAATTACAAATGTAGATCCTATAAAATACGGTTTGCTGTTTGAGCGTTTCTTAAATCCGGATCGTATAAGCATGCCCGATATTGATATTGATTTTGACGATGAAGGAAGAGATAGTGTAATAAAATATGTAATTGATAAATACGGCGCCAACCAGGTTGCACAAATTGTTACCTACGGAACAATGGGCGGAAAATCTGCAATCAAAGACGCTGCGCGTGTTTTAAATCTTCCCTTGTCTGATGCTGATCGTTTGACAAAAGCATTTCCTGAATCATTGATAGCCACGTTGAAAGGTGTATTGAAACCGGGAGGCATTGATGCGAAAATGAAAGAAGATTTTCGCACAGATCATATTCAGCAGGCAGAAGCATTCAGAAAATTAGCTGAGGGAAATGATCTGCAAGCCATCACATTAAAACAGGCAACAGAATTGGAAGGTTGTGTGCGCAATACAGGTATACACGCCTGTGGTGTTATTATTACGCCTGATGACATTACAAAATTCGTTCCTGTATCAAGACCTAAAGACAATAATTTACTCGTTACACAATTCGATAACTCTGTTGCAGAATACGCCGGATTATTGAAAATGGACTTTCTCGGATTAAAAACTTTAACCATCATTAAAGATGCTTTGAAGTTGGTGAAGGACCGTTTTGAATTGGATATTGATATTGACGCAGTAGATTTTGAAGACAAAAAAACCTACGAATTATTTCAGCGCGGAGAAACAAACGGAATCTTTCAGTTTGAAAGTGAAGGAATGCAAAAGCATTTGAAAGATCTTAAGCCAGATAAGTTTACAGATCTTATTGCTATGAACGCGCTGTATCGTCCGGGTCCAATTGCGTACATTCCCAATTACATTAAACGTAAACACGGATTAGAAAAAGTTGCTTACGAGTTAGATGGAATGGAAGAATTTCTTTCTGAAACGTACGGAATTACTGTTTACCAGGAACAGGTAATGTTGCTCTCTCAAAAACTCGCCAATTTTACAAAAGGTGATGCCGACGTTTTACGTAAGGCAATGGGAAAAAAGCAGAAAGACGTTCTTGATAAAATGAAAAGCAAATTCATTGACAACGCTGCAAAAAACGGACATGATACAAAAGTTTGCGAAAAAGTTTGGACAGATTGGGAAGCATTTGCACAATACGCTTTCAATAAATCTCACTCAACCTGTTACGCTTATCTCGCTTTTCAAACAGCATATTTAAAAGCAAATTATCCTGCAGAGTA
>JACMLS010001081.1 GCA_014379485.1 Bacteroidia bacterium
AGGAAACATTCTCAGAATGCTGATCGAGCCAGTTCATTGTTCCGATAATTGCATCAGATAAAAGTTCTCCTTTCAATCTGTAACCTTTCATATTGAGATGAATAAAATCTTTTTGAGCAAATCCGTTTTCCTGCCAGGCTTTCATACTTTTTAATCCTCCCGAGATCCAGAACCAATCGTAAAAAGCGCAATTTTTTTCTTTGGCGATCTTCTTTATCATCTCAGAAAAAATAACACTTGAATAAACATTTTTTCCTTTAAAATACATGTCTTGTGTGGATGTAAGTAAAATAGATGCATCTGGAGCAACTCTTCGTATAGAATCAATTGCCCTTTTAATTTCAGAAGCAAATTCAGGCTGAATAACGTCATCATACAAAAAATCGTTGGTGCCATAATCTAAAATTATTAGATCGGGTTTTAATTCCGGAATTTGAGTTGTAAGCAATTTCTGATGCAATAGTGCATTAAATTTTGCGCCACCAATTCCAACAGCGTGCACAATTAAACCACTTTCGTTTGTACTTTCCAGGCTCATCCCGTAAAATTCAAAAGTGTGTTGGTAAGGATTTCCTTTTTTCAATTTAAGTGTAATCGAATTTCCTTTGGCGGGAAGAATTATTTCAATGAACGGAACTTTAAATCCGTAAGCAGGTTCTGCGTAGTTAAAAATAGTTTTGCCTCCGCATTCAATTTCAAAATCGTAACATTCCTTGCTTCGCTTGCAGAAAATTTTAAGTTTCCGGTAATCATCAGGAATTGCATTCACAAAATTTATTGTGAAGCTTGCATTCGGATCTTCTGTTTGAATGGTTGCTCCTGAAACTCCCAGAATTAATTTGGGCGACGGAGACAAACTTCTTGCAGAAACCCATTTTCCTTTATGGGAAGATTTATATTCTAACGAAGAATATGTTTTGGCTGCTGAATACGGAAAGATCATTCCCTGCCCGCCCTGCCCATGAATTTGCTGCATGCGTTTTCTCAGTTCACCTGAATAAATATCTGGCTGCACATGCGAATCTCCCAAATGAACAATGCTGATCTCTTTTTTCCCTTCCTGTTTCCAAACAGAATAAAATCTCTTCAGCGCATCGCGATCATAAAACTGAATGAAATTTAAACTCCTGTTAATGTTTACAGAAGCAACCGATTCAACAACAGTATCTGCCTGACAAAAAAGATCCGGATGCCAAAGCAGGAAAAAGCTAAAACAATAAAACAATTTCCCCAAAATTGGTAGCCGGATCTTTTCCATATATGTCATAAATAATTTTTCGATGCAAATTAAAATTAACTACAGATATAAGACCAAAAAATATAAGATATAAGACTGGGCCTGTAAGGTCTTTTAACCAGAAATCCCTCGTGCACCAGTCTTATATCTCCGTGTCTTATATCTTATATCAGCCGTTTCATCAAACTCGTTAGTCTATCCCTTAATTTTCTTCGTCGTCTTAACTGTCGCAACTTTCCCGTACATTAAATTCTTAGTGTCTTTAATATGCGATGGTGTATTAGCACTGAAAACTCCATTGATAAAAATAACATCAGTAATTTTATTTTCTTTTATCAGATCAAGCAAGCCTCCGCTGTAATACCTGTAATCAACAATAAAAACCTGCTCATAATGCGCTGCCATAAGAGTTGCAAAAGGATTTCCGTAAGAATTTTTTACCACAAGAACTCTCTTTCCGTTTTTTAATCCTGTTTCCGTTTTCATTAACGGATAATCTGCTCCCAAAAAAACGCTGTAGCAATTTGCTCCCTCTGCAAACTCCACAAACAAACTTGCGGGCAACGCTTTCGATTGGTTTTTCTTTACGTATTTCACTGTGGTAAATTTTCCGGGATACACAAAATAGTCTACCGAGTCTCCGCTTTCTTTTAATTTCTCATCGCGGGTAAGCCAATACAAAGAACCTAAAAAATCTTTGCGGGTACGTTTTTCCATTTGTTCCATTTTCATGGGAACAATTCCCGCAGATTTACAAAATGCTTTGTATCCATAATATGCTCCAAGACCGGTCCAATGATGATCTGTATTAAAATAAATGTATTCGTTTTTGTGCGATGCAATTTCAGAATAAGCATCAACAGAAATTACGCCTTTGTTCAGTTGAGAATAAATTGTATCTATAATAGGTTTTTCAGGATTCGATAATTTTTTATATTTCTCGCTAAGGTAAAACTCAGCGGCTGACGGAACAATCAGATCAAAAACCCTAACACTGTCTTTTAATTTCTCGTAATACTCATTTACCATCTCAGCATACAGCGTAGACATTTTCTGAGAACCGCCAAACAATTCTAATGCGCGGCCTTTCAGAATAAAAACTCCTTTACTACTTTCTCCTTCTGTTGTATCGTTAACTGCAACTGCATTAGTTGTATCACTCAGATTCACTTTGCTCGTATCTGTATTCTCATGAATGGTAGTTGAATTTTCTGTCGGATGATAGATCGCAACTTCATCAGAGTGAATTCCTCGATTCTGTTTCAGCTTAAAAGAAAGTTTTACAAATGCTTCGCGCGAAGCAAAATTATCCGCAAAATAAAGATCCAAACTATCCATATATTTTTCTTTAAAAATAGCCTTCAACGAAAGTTTTGGAACCGGACTGAGTTTTCTCTTCTCAACCAAAGAAACTCCTGGCCCCGGAAAAATAATAGAAAAACTTCCCAACAGAAACAAAAAAACTGCGGGAATAATTACATTCAGATAATAGATAAGGTGTGATTTATTTTTCATAAAATACAAATTTTAATTTCCAATTCAATTAAGTTTTAACCCCGGTCTTTGCTCTCTGATATAAGACCAAAAGATATAAGATATAAGACTAGGTTTGTTAGGGATCTTCTCCTGTAATTTTCGTGCACCTCCCGATAGCTATCGGGACTTGTATCTCCATGTCTTATATCTTTTATCCCATCGTTCAACCTCCTTACGTCTGAGCCCTTTCGCATTCCTAAAACCTGAAATACAAAAACGGGTTATAACTCTTTCCCACCAGCAAAGCGGTTGCAATACAAATTACAAACACATTAAAAAAGATAGTGCCGGTTCTGAGCGATTGAATTTGCCAACCGGGACTTTTCTCTGAAAATTTCTTTTGCAGAAACGGATACACCGGAAGGCAAAGCACGATAGTAAACAACAACCAGAAAATATTTTCCTGTAACACCAGCCCAAACTCAAAACTACCTAATGGATTTTTCGTAAAACCGAACATAACAGACAGGTAATTTTTTAATTTGTGCAGATCGGTAAAATAAAACAGCGCCCAGCCCATTAGCATAATAAAAATAAAATAAATGTGTCCGAGAAATTTTAAAGGCCCTTTGAAAAAATCTTTGATGAGAGTTTTCTCGATCACGATCAACACCCCGAAAAAAAGTCCCCACAAAATAAAATTCCAACTGGGTCCGTGCCATAAACCGGTTAAGAACCACACCACAAAAAGATTGAAGTAAGCGTTTTTCCTTTTTCCGCCCATAGGAATGTAAATATAATCGCGGAAAAAAGTACCCAGAGAAATGTGCCAGCGTCTCCAAAAATCTGTTGCTGAAGTTGCGATGTATGGATAATTGAAATTTTCTAAATAATGAAAACCAAACATTTTCCCTAAACCAATAGCCATATCAGAATAACCTGAGAAATCGAAATAAATCTGAACGGCGTACATGCACAAACCAAACCAGGCTTCTGAAACCGACAAGCCGGAAAAATCTTTTGCCCCCATGTATTGCAAAACAAATTCTCCGGCTACGTTGGCGATGAATACTTTTTTAAAGAGACCAATGCAAAAGCGTGTAAAGCCTTCACTCATATCTTTAATATCAAACTTCCTGTTATCAATTTCATCAGCAATGTGCGAGTAACGTACAATTGGGCCTGCAACCAATTGATGATACAAACTCACGAACATGGCAAATTTGATCCAGGAGCGTTGCGCCTTTACTTCATTACGATAAACATCAACCACATAAGAAATGGTTTGAAAAGTATAAAATGAAATTCCGATCGGTAAAGAAAAGCCGGGCGATTTTATGTGGAGAGAAAAAACACTGTTTATATTATCACAAATAAAAGTTCCGTATTTAAAAACAGCAAGCAGGCCAAGATTCAAAACAACTGTAGAAACTAAACCAAGTTTTGCCAAAGGTGTTCCTCTGTATTTTTCAATGAACAAAGCATTTCCGTAATCTAAAGTGGCAGAAAAAAGTAAAAGCAAGATCCACACCGGTTCTCCCCAGGCGTAAAAAACAAAAGAGAAAAGCGTAAGCAGAATGTTGCGGTACATTTTATTGTTCCATACATAATACAGAATGAGGTTGAGCGGAAGAAAAATATACAAAAACCCGAGGCTGGCAAAAACCATAACAATTGCAGAGTTAATTTCTGAGGTAAAATTACATCCGCAACGAGGCGACAATGAACTGATTTATTTTTCGTGAGGAAATAACTATTAAGTGCAACAACCTGGAAAAGCCATAAACAAGTATTTTCAATAAATTTCAGTCATACAAGTTTCCACTCTGCGAGAAATTTCATATCTTAGTTTATATCTTAATTGTCCTTTAATGCTTACTATTTTTTTCACTTCAGGAAAATACAGCTTAATAGCATTTTTTATTTACATGTCTTTATCAGGCAACGCTCAAACCTGGGATTGGCTTGCCTCTGCCGGCGGAAGCCTTTCTGATAAAGCAACTGACATGGACATTGATGCTGACGGTAATTTGTACGTGTGCGGATATTATAACGGCACAAATCCGCACGATGTAGTTTTTGGCCCTTTGGTAACTCAGCCCAACAGTTTTGGTAAACAAGGTTTCCTGGCAAAAAT
>JACMLS010000114.1 GCA_014379485.1 Bacteroidia bacterium
TGTGCGCGATACTGCTTATGCGCCTTATTCAAAATTTTACGTAGGTGCTGCCTTACTTTTAGAGAACGGCGAAGTGGTTACAGGAAGCAACCAGGAAAACGCAGCCTACCCATCTGGTTTGTGCGCAGAAAGAGTGGCAATTTATTATGCAGGAGCGCGTTTTCCGGGCGTAACAATAAAAACACTTGTTATCTCTTGCAAAGCCACCGGCATCAAATTAAACCAGCCTGTGAGTCCTTGCGGTGCATGCAGACAAGCCATTGCAGAATACGAAACCCGCCAGAAAGAAAAGATCCGGATTATTATGAGCGGAGAAGTTGGGCCGCTCTTAGCCTCAGAAGGAATTGAAAACCTGCTTCCGCTTATGTTTAAAGGAGAATTTCTGAAGTAAACAACTCACTCTTTTGGCCGCCAATTGCGCAAATAATTTTCATTTGGGGAAAATTTTCCCCTGTTAGTTCACAATCTTGTAATATCTAATTTCAGCGGGAGTCAGAATTCCTTGACTCCGTATTCAAAAAATACTACATTTATTCAAGCAATTGCAGACCGATCTTTTTCATTTACTAAAAAAAATCTATGTCTGTAATCTGTGCAAATCAGCGACATCTGTAGTACAACTCGTTTTTTGAATTCAACGGAAATTATTTTTTAACCCTTTAAAAAACTTAACCTATGAACTTTCAATTTTCTGACACCTGGCTGCTTCACTCCATTCTTAATACAGAAAAAAAAGATACCGGAGCTGAAATGAAAGACATTATTGCTTTTGCAGATTATACCAACCACTCTATAATGGAATACGAAGAATTTGCAGGCGGAATTGAAAAACTTTTAGCGGCAGGTTTAATTTTACCTGTAGGAAAAAATTATTCCACAAGCGAAGAATTTAAAGTGTGGTTCAAAAGTAAATTCAACAAAAAGATCCGGATGAATGTGCAGAAAGAATTTACGGGAATTGAAAATTACCTGAATGCACATTTTCCTGATGGCCCGTCAAATGTTGTTTCATCTGATTTCCGGAAACAATGTTCTGAAGAAGAATTCAGAAAAGTGATTTCGGGATATTTAGAACCAGCTTGATTTCTAAAAGGATTTACTGATTTGAATTAACAACCTTGCTTAACTCAGTTCGGGTGAACAACACCCGAACATCTACCATCCACCCGAACGCGTGATGACTATGGTGTAACAGCAGGCGTAACAGGTTTCTTCTTTTTCTTTTTGAGCCAACCTAAATAACGATCGTACAATTCATCAATAGTATTAAATTCTTCCCTGTAAAAAATTCCGACACCTTGGGTAAACGGCCCGCCCTGAGTTGTAATTTGTGTGTTGTCGTTAGATTTATTAAAACCTTTTACGCGCAGTTTTCCGTCGGGATAAACTTTATAATCCATTACAAGATCACCGATCATATTACTTGTTTTTTGTGTGGCGCTGTTATTCACGCCCACGTTTCCATCTATACTTAAACGATCGTTGAACAATTGTTTTGAAAGCGCCAGTTCAAGTTGCTCGTTGCTGATAGAAGTTCCCGGCTGATAATTGACGGCAATATCTATATTGGTACTTAATTGCGAGAGCCAGTTACTGATCTGGTTACTTAACATTTCTGATGAGGTTGCGCCCGCTGCTGCACCCGCTCCTACTCCAACACCTGAGTTAGAAAGTTGTAATGGTGTTACAAAACTTTTTAAGATCAGCAAAGAAAAAACCTGCCTGTTCAATTCCTGCTCGTTGTTTATATAACTCATTACTGCAATGCGCGTACTTTCATCAACAGTTGGTAATTGAATTCCGAAAGTAATTTCCGGTGTCAGCAGTTTATCGCGCATGTACAGCATACAATTTGCAGGCACGCGTTTTGAATACTGACCGGTTGAATCGCTTGGAAAAAACGGCGTGAGACCGGCGCGTTGCCTGTAACTCGCAGTAATATTAATATCTGCATTCAAAGGATCGCCTGACCATTTGATAGTACTTCCGTTTTCTATATCAAATTTTTTGCTGATAAAATTTTCGAGCGAAAACAAATAATTTCCGTCTATCAAAGTATATAGACCATACATTTCAAATTTTCCGGTGGTACTTATTTGCATAGAAATATTTCCTGCTCCTCTTGCCTCTATTACATCGCCTGCTTTCTCATCAAAAATCAATCTGATCTTTGCATCCGGTGTTGCTTCAAGATTAAAATTCAGGTTCATTCCTGACAAACTGTTTTTATAAACAATTTTATTATTGTCTGAAGTATCTGCTTTTACAAAAATTATAAAATCATTTTCGCTTACACTTGCAGGGCCTGAAAGCGGAATATTAAAAATTGTTCCTTTTTCAGTTTTTAAATTAATATCCAGGTTCATGTAATCAAGGTTTCCGTAAATACCAACATTACCACTCACAAACGCTTTTCCGAAATAGTCAGGATTATTTGCGCCGGTTGTGTTGAGTACAAGAAAATTATTTGCATTAATGTCAAAATCAAGTTTCTCTATTTTAAAGTTGTCGTGAAATATATTTCCCCACACGGTTGCTTCTTTACCTCTTTCATCATACAAGTGAATAGGATCAGGCAAAGAAAGATTAGTGGGTGCATCATCTCCCAATTGAATTCTGTCAGGAAAAATCTTTATAGTGCCATTTGCGCTATAATACGTGTTCAGGTAATCTACTTTTAAATTGCCTACAGCCACCAGATTCAGCCTCCCTGTAATTTCGGGTTTTGAAACCGAACCTTTAATTACCGCCTCTCCTTCAACAAATCCTTTATTAAATGTCAGAATTCCTTTTAGGTACGGCTGCAGAATGGTAATGTCAAGTGCTTTTACTTTTGCAGTGACATCAATATTATTTTCTTTTTTAGAAGGATAATAATAGCCATTGAATTGTATATTATCAATTCTTTTTCCATCACTTAAACTCATGAGTCCTTTAGAAAAATACCCGTCAATAGAAACCACTTCTTTTGCTGCATCGTAAATACTTTTTACTTTTCCGTTCCCCAATCCACGGTCATTCAAATACAAATTGGCAAAATCAAAATCGCTCGTAAAAATTACTTTATTAAAAATATCAGAAACCCTGGCTTTACCTGACAGAGTGCCCTGCATTTTTAATTGTGAAGATTTAATAAGCGGATTGATCTGTGCCAGTCTGAAATTCTGAAATTCAACTTCAAGGAAATCGTTGGGATTTTTTGAGATCTTTCCTTGCAGGTTTATCATTTGTTTGTGGTTTTCGAAACGCAGGTTTCTCAGGTTTACCATTCCCGTAGTGTCAAAAGTAATATGATCTGTAGAATCGTTCAGTACCCACAAACTATCGGCAATAAAAATTTGCATTTTACGCAAATGAATATCAAGGTCGTTATTAGAAAACACAACTTCGCCTTTAAGATCTCCTGAGTTCTTTAATTTCGCTTCGTTATCCCACAATACCTCAAAGCCTGATTTGCTGTCGAAAGATCTTGTATTCAGTTTAAAATTTGCAACGTAAAAGCTATCTGTTATCCAGGCTTTATCCATGCCCGTACTAATGTCAATAGATTGCGCCAATGAACTTGCATTGATGTACCACTTCTTAATTTCATACCCCTTGTATTTTATCGAATCTGCATTTCCCTTCAACGTAAGTTCTGAATTTGCGGCATTAAAATCACCTTCAAGAATAGTGCCTGTAGAAATTTTAAGATCAGGTATCAACAGATCTGAAAGTGTTTTAAATTTTTTAATTTTTAA
>JACMLS010001082.1 GCA_014379485.1 Bacteroidia bacterium
GATCAGTTCTTCTGCTGCGGGCGCCGTTGTTCTAATAGTGTGACGCAGTTTTTCAAGTACTATCTGAACTTTTTTTTCTGGCTGCAAAAAAATATATTCATCTACGTTTCTTACCGGAGCAGTTTTCATAGTACTTCAATATTTAATGTATTGATAAACAAAAATAAAAAAAATCTTGATTTTTTCATTATATTTATATTTGTTAGAAGAAAATGGCAACTCCACAAAGAAAATATTCTGCTCATTACACTGTTGAGGAATGGGAGCATTGGCAAGACCGATGGGAATTGATTCATGGCGCACCATATTGTATGATTCCATCTCCAGGTATTGAACATCAATATATTTGCGGTAATATCTATCATCAGGTAAAAGAGAAATTAAAACATTGCAAAAATTGCACAGTTCATCTTCCAATTGATTGGCAAATTTCTTTGGATACAGTGGTGCAACCTGATCTGTCTGTTATGTGCGAAAAAGTGGGTGGCAACAGAATTAAAATTGCACCAACGGTTATTTTTGAAATTCTCTCTCCTTCAACAAAAATAAAAGATCAGACAGAAAAATTTGATCTGTACGAAGCAGAAAAGGTGAAATATTATGTTCTTGTTGATCCATTAACAAAAACTTACGAGATTTATAAATTGCTTAATGAAAAATATAAAAAGCAAAAAAGCGCAACTATTTTTCCGTTTGAACTCAGGGATTGTTCCTTCGACCTTGATTTTTCTTTGATCTGGGATTAATGAATTTACATCCGTTAATCTCCCTCCTAAAAATCACAACCTTCCCTCCTTCTGCAATTGCATAGGATTTTTCTCTTGTTGATTATGACGCATGTGCTTCTCTTTAAACAACTGAAATTTAGAAGGCACCTCTTTTTTAGGATAAGCATTATTCTCAAGATCAATATCTGCAGTTTCCTGAAAAGGATCTAAAACAAATTGCTTTACTTCTTTATCCGTCATAATAAGTTTGGCAACTTTTTTATTGTTGTAACGCCAGATCTCTGCTGCAATTCTTTTTACTTCTTTTGTTCCGTCTGTATATTCTATCTCAATGATAAGCGGCATGATCAGGCCTCCAACATTATCAAATTCTATCCAATAAAAATTCTTATCGCTTTTTAAAAGTGCCTGGTCATCTTTAGACAAAGAATTAAAATACTGATCAAATTGTTTTTTGTCATAATCAGTTACGTTGTATGGATCGTAAGAATTATAAAAATCTTTTAATTCCGGAAAATCCATAATGCGCGTAACCGGAATAGAAGTTTTATTTTTTGTCTGACTCACACTTTCAGGAATTGATTTTTCTTTTTCTTTCAGAAAGTTTTTTTCTGTGTTCGGATTCTTACTGTCTATCTTATACCATTCTACATTAGAAATAGAAATATCGCAGGCTTCTACACCGTAAAACCAACCACGCCAGTACCAGTCAAGATCAACAGCACTCGCATCTTCCATAGTACGAAAAAAATCTGCGGGGCGCGGATGTTTAAATGCCCAACGCTCGCAATACGATTTAAACGCAAAATCAAAAAGTTCGCGGCCCATTACCGTTTCACGTAAAATATTTAAAGCTGTTGCAGGTTTTCCGTAAGCGTTATTTCCGAATTGTAAAATACTTTCTGAATTTGTCATGATCGGGCATAAAGTGCTTTTATCGCTGCTCATATAACTCACAATATATCGTGGCTCACCCCTGCGAGAAGGATAATCTTTGTCCCATTCCTTCTCAGTTAAATACTGAACAAAAGTATTAAAGCCTTCGTCCATCCAGGTCCATTGTCTTTCATCACTATTAATGATCATCGGAAAAAAGTTATGTCCTACTTCGTGAATAACTACAGAGATCAAACCTGTTTTAGTTCCTTCGCTGTAAGTTCCGTCAGCTTCGGGGCGCGGACCGTTGAAACAGATCATCGGATATTCCATTCCGCCAATTGGTCCGTTCACAGAAATGGCAACGGGATAAGGATATTGAATAGTGTATTTAGAATAAGTGAGAATTGTTTGTGCTACTGCATGAGTAGAATATTTTTCCCACAAAGGATTTCCTTCTTTAGGATAATAGCTCATGGCCATAACGGTTTTTCCGCCGCTGTTAACACCCAAAGCATCCCAAATAAATTTACGTGAACTGGCCCAGGCAAAATCGCGCACGTTTCTGCCTTCAAAAGTCCAGGTTTTCATTTCCTTACTTTTTGTTGCTTCTTTTTTTACAGCTTCGTCTTGCGAAACAATTATTACAGGCGCTTTAGAAGTTCTTGCCGCAGTTAATTTTGTTTGTTGCTCTGCAGTTAAAACAGCCGAAGCATTTTTTAATTCGCCGGTTGATGCTACAATGTGATCTGCCGGAACTGTTATGTTCACTTTATAATTTCCAAACTCCAAAGCAAATTCACCACGCCCCACGTATTCTTTGTTCTGCCATCCTTCCACATCATCATACACACACAAACGCGGAAACCATTGCGCCAGTTCAAAAACATCATTGCCATCTGCTTCAAAATGTTCAAAGCCACCGCGACCACCAAAAATTCTAGCGTTGTTTATATAATTAAACCAGTCAATAGAAAACACAAAAGATTGTTTGCTCCGTAATGGCGCCGGCAAATCAACCCGCATCATAGTTCCCTGCACCACACATTTCAGATCTTTGCCTTTAGAATCTTTTACTTTTAAATTTTTATAACCGCCATCAAATTTTCCGTCTATCATTTTTCCAAGCTCTTCAAAACTCATATTCGCAGGTTTATCATCAGAACCAGTTGTAGCGGCCAGAGAATTTTTCAGAAAAATATTCTGGTCCAACTGTACCCACAAATAAGTAAGTATATCAGGTGAATTATTGATGTAAGTAATTTTTTC
The DNA here is from genome assembly GCA_014379485.1 of Bacteroidia bacterium. Lineage (GTDB taxonomy): Bacteria > Bacteroidota > Bacteroidia > B-17B0 > Aurantibacillaceae > AM-1111. Next base: position 2,874 of record JACMLS010001082.1, read on the forward strand.
ACTTCCTGTTAATGTTGGATTTGGCCAGGTCTCATCAAGCTTTACATTTATTTCGTAATCTACTTGTTGTTGCCAGTATTCGTGTCCGGGCCCTCCGGCTGCGTTTCTGTAAGTATTAGGCGTTGGTAACAACTCATCTATCTGATGAAATTTGTTAGTATTATAGTTTTGCGAAAACAGGGAAACCACTCCCGATGTAAAAGCGATAAATAAGATCTTCTTCATAGAATTAAACTTGCTCAAATATAACGGGAAAAGAGATGTTGAAGAATGAATTTAGGCGGAGCGGAAAAATGGCTTGTCGAACCTCTAAAAAACAGGTTTTAATACATGAGCGGAAAATTGAAACTTGTCGGATTTTGAGTAAATTTGAATGATGAAGCAAATTGCTTTTTTTCTTCTTTTGTTATTTCCGTTTTTAAATATAAGCCAAACGCGTGAACTTTGGATTTTTGAAAACGACAAAATTA
>JACMLS010001083.1 GCA_014379485.1 Bacteroidia bacterium
CTTTAGGATAATCACTTTATACAAACTTTCATTTTCTCTTGTATGAAACAAAACAAAATTCAGTTTAAAAAATAAAAAAGCGGTTTCGGAAATTGCACAAGAAAATAGGCAATCCTATAGGATAATCACTTTTGCTGTAACAAATTTAAACTAAGCTGATTTATAAACACATTTGCATGGGTTAATTAAAAGTTAAGTTTTTTTTGTTTATGCTGTTAAGTAGTGCCGCTTTCTGCTATTCATTGCTTATTCTCTTATGAGTTTAATTATTCTATCGACAGGTTTAGAAACTGAATTAACAATCTAAATCAATTCCCACACTTTAAAAAGCAGTAAAACAGAAACGCCAAAGGCTGCGCCGCAAATAAAGATTTTAAACTCTTTCTGGGGAATTTTTATGTATTTTATCATTCCAAAATAGCATAACATAAAAACTGCAACAATAATTAATTGTGCTGCTTCTATGCCCAGGCTGAATGCGAACAGTTGCATTAGAATATGATCTGTGCCAAGTAAAAATCTGAAGCTGGAAGCAAAACCCATTCCATGCACCATTCCGAAAACGCAGGCAAGGGCATAATTCATCCAGAGCGTTCTATCAAAAGTTTTAACACGATTTTCTTCTGTTTTTCTTATTGAGTTTAAAACTGCAGTAATGATTATTGTAAACGGAATGGCTGTTTCTGTAATTATAACAGGATAGGATATTATTTTAAACGATGACAGGGCAAGTGTTACAGAATGGCCAATTGTAAATGCTGTAACAAGGGTAAGGATTTTTTTATAGTCGTTTATTCTGAATGAAACACAGAGTGTAATTACAAAAAGAATATGATCCATTGCCCCGAATTCCAGAATGTGGTCCATTCCGAATTTGAAGTAGGTAGAAAAAACAGAACCGCCCCCCATTTTTCAAAAACCAATTGTTTCAGTAGTATAACCTTCTTTAAAATTGATCAGCGACTCTTCTTTCATGCCCGGCAAGTTTAACCGCATTACATTTACCTGAGCAGGAAAATATTTTAGAAGTATAGAATTTTGAAGGGCGATGGTGTTTTTCTTTTTTATTGTAACGGATTTAATTTTATAGAAAAAAGTCAGCGCATTCATATCTTCATTCGATTCTGAGTTTACGCACACCCAATCGCACTCTTTTTCGTTAATAGAAATTCTGATATACGTTTTAAAAAACGTACTGACAATTTTTCTTACTTCTGCTTCGGTATGAAACTTTATTACATTGTATCTTGACTTGTATTCTATATTCAGTTTATCCTGAAAATCGTCGCGAAAAACCCTTACTGTTACATCTGCACATTTTTCTTTTTCGTTCCATGTGACAATGGTTGTGGTAAGTTTTAAAGGATGCAGCGCTAAGGTGTGCGTTGTGAAAGAGAAACTTCCAATTATCATAAAAAAAAATATTCCGATACAAAGCCCGTTTTTCATCGCGTAATGATGAGTTTGTATGTAAAAAGTTTTCGCGTGTGTATCTTAATAAAATAAATTCCGGCAGGCAGGTCTTGCGTTATGAAAGAGAATTTATCTGCTTTTACGTTGCGCGATACAAAAACTACCTGCCCGGTTTGATTCAGTAACTCTATTTTTTCTATCGGGTATTCTGATTCTATAATTGTCTGGCCCCTTCCGTCAGAAGGATTCGGATATAATTTTATTCCGTACTCAACACCTTTCTGTTGCAAACCTGTTGTTAAAGTATCTATTATCTGAAAATCTACACGGTTAGAAACTTCGTTATAAGAGTCGTTGGTAAACATTACAATAAAATAATTTCCGGTTACAGGAGGCAAAATAGAATCCATAAGAACTTTTGTTCCGTTGGGAACACCGCCAAAATAAGTGTAGGTTACAAGCGGATCAATATTAGGGTTGTCTCCCTGGTTATAAATTCCGAGCCAGTCTTTTACAATACCCGGGCCATCGCTCCAGGTGGCTGTAATATATTCGCCAAGATTATAAATTGATTTATCAAGAAAAAGATTTGTAATGGTATCGCCCACAGAGAAAAAAACTTTCTGCCCTATTTGTGTATACCCGTCTAAAATATAATAAGCGGCAAAATAATATCCTTTTGGAAGACCGATAAAATCAAGCGTTCCGTTTGCACCCGTTGTATAAGACCATTGCGTTGACGGAACCTGCCCCGGAACATTTCCTATTTTATAAATCCCAATCCAATCATTTGTAAATGCAGGTGCTGTTGTATATGTAACATGTACGGTGTCTCCAAGCGGATAATTTGTCTGGTCTGTTGTAAGTACCGGAATTGGTCCTACATAAAAAGTATCGCGCGGTGCAATTTCTGTAAAACCGTTATTGGAAAAATACGCAACAAAGTATTGGCCGGCTACCGGAAGATTTACAAAACTCAAAGTTCCGGCTGTTCCTGTTACGTAACTCCACTGTGTAGAACCAACGCCACCAGGCACTTCGCCAAGTTTGTAAATACCAATCCAGTCCTGCGGATTTCCTGTTCCGTTTGCGTAAGTCACAAAAACAGTATCGGTCATAGCGTAAATGGTAGTATCTGTATACAGCAAAGGAAAACCTACAACGCTGTTATAAATTTTAAACGAATCTGCCGGAGACCATGCAGACCACTCCAGGTTTCTGTCGCGCTGTCTTGTTCTTACATAATGCCATCCGTTAGGCAGCGCCCCGCTTAAAATATTATAGTTAAGAATGTTTACACCAAGATTAATGTCTGCTGTAGAATCTACACTTCCTGCGCTTCCAAAAAGATTTTCATAATCGCGCAGCCTGTCAACTTCGTTTGAACTGAATGACAAAGTCTGGGAGATCTGAAATTGTGTAGAGTTCAATAACTCTCCCGGCACAGAAACAAAGGCAGAAGAATTAATTGTATACGGAAGCTGCAATGAATCAGGAAACGCATTTGTAATTGTTGGTTGTGCCGGACCCGCCTGATTCTTATAGCGGTGAAAAGAATCCATCAGTTCATTATTCTTCCATTTATAATTCGATCCGATTGAATAACTTTCTACATCCACTTTATCATTTACAACATCAACATCAATAATATTATAGATCCAGTTAGAAATTGTTTTTTGCACATCATCCATATCTGTTTCGGTAGACATTCCCCAATACTGATCCCACGCAGTTCCGCCAGAGATCATATTGTAATTGGGCGTTTCTTTCATTTGACCGCGCGAATAAATATGATGATGGGCGCCAATGTGCATTAAATATTTTGGCGAAGTAACACAAAACGGAACAACAGTATTTCTGATCCAGCTTGAAATATCGCCTACGTATTGTTCTGCCTGGTAAGGTCTGTGGCCCAATGTAATAATCCAGTCAACCGTAGGGTCTGTGTTTGCGTAATTAACAA
>JACMLS010001084.1 GCA_014379485.1 Bacteroidia bacterium
TATTTCTGTAGCGTAGGAAATCCTTTACCCGCTTTTCCCGATCTCAGAAATTTTCCAAATATGATGTATCTTGAGCTGATGGGAACAAAAATTGATTCTATTCCAAACAACATTGCATTTCTTCAACGATTAAAAATATTTAAATTTTCTTCTACAGATGATACGCTGAAACTGACAAAGAATTTTAAATTCATGCGCTCGCTCAACACACTTATTTTAGAAAGCGTAATTCTTGATTCATGTCCCCGTCCCCCTTTCAGAATAGAAAACCTTAAAATTCTCTCGCTGAAAAATTGCAACCTACAAGCCATTCCTGAGAATTTAGAAAAAATGCAGAAGCTTGAATCTTTAAATTTAGACAACAATAAACTCACCGCTTTACCACGTGGAATTTATAAAATGACAAGCCTTACAGTGCTTTCACTGGCCGGAAATAAGATCACAAAAATTCCTGATACCATTTGCCACCTGCAAAAACTCACCATTCTTGATCTGCGTGGTAATACCATCTCAGAAGAGAATAGAGAAGAGATCAAAGCCCTGATTCCGGGAATTAAAATTTTGTATTGAGTTTTTTTAAATTTCTGTTTGATCAGTGAAAACCTCCTGACATTACAGCCGAGCAGGAAAAAAATCCTATTATAGGAAACAGAAAAAGGAAAATGATATTGGTGATCCAGGCAGCCGGTTTTTTCAATGCAATGAATACGATCATTGAAACAAGATTAAGCCCGGCAAAAATTAATCCGTAAACAAAAAACAAGAACTCGGGATGAGATTCAATTGCCATAGTTACACCGCACATTAGTAAGTAGCCAACAACATTTGCAAGAGAAATAATCAAAGCGTATTTACCGTTTTTTTCAGGTGCTTTAGATTGTGGCTCGTATAGGTTTTGCGGATGTATCATATCTGATAGATTAAATGTAAAAAAAATTCTCAAACAATCGGTAAATTTTTAACTCTCTCATATACTTTTTTATGTTCATTCCTGTAAAAAAGATTCATGGTCTCAAACGGAACGATCTGGTGTTCGTTGTTTACAATATGTACGCACGATTTTTTTATGGCGCGCACGTCAAAATTATAAGCGTCAATAAATTGCATAATGATAATTCGGAATAAATTTTTGTAACTCAGTTCAGGAGCATTTACCATAGGCAAACAGCAAAGTAACTGGTTAAATTCGCCTTCCAGTTTTTTATCTACAGGGCTACCTGTGCTGAACATTTTAAGCATGTGCGCTTTCAGTTTTTCGTCCTGCTCATAAACGATAGTGTTTTTTGAATTGTCTAACAGATCTGCCGGATTGATAAAACGTGTAAGCGGAAAAACTTCTCCGCCAAGTTTTAAAGCGTAACCCATTACCAGGGCATCAGGATTACAGGGAACCGGAATCAGATCATCTGCATTAAAAATGTTTGTCTGATTTAAAATGTCTGTTCTTGTTTCTGTAAGTGTGTATCTTTCTGTTGCCGCATCAAAATTTTCATTGCGCCCCGCCACTTGTACCGGTTGAAATGTTACGCCCCTTACGCAATCCTGTTTCAATGCAAAATCAATTATACTTCCAATCTGGTCTGTGTTTAATCCTCTTTGTAAAGTAACAACCAGTGTTGTGTTTAGATTTAATTCGTTTAATCTTTCAAGCGCTTTCAACCTGATATCGCGCAGATCTGCACCGCGTAATTTTTGAAGAACCGCATTATCCAAACTATCCCATTGCAAATAAATTTCAAAATCCGGCATATAAGTGGCCAGACGTTTTGCAAATTCTTCATCTTGCGCAATGCGGATTCCGTTTGTATTTATCATTAAATGTTTAATGGGCCGCTTCTTTGCTTCATCTAAAATCTCAAAGAATTGCGGATGCAAAGTAGGTTCTCCTCCGCTTAACTGAACAACGTCGGGTTCTTTTTCATTTCCCACAATAAGATCTAACATTTTACAAACTTCTTCTAAGGTTTTATGTCTTCCGGCGGTTGGTGAAGATTCTGCATAACAAGTTGGGCAGGTTAAGTTGCAACGGTCTGTAATTTCTAATACAGTTAAACAGGAATGTTGCTCGTGATCAGGACACAAACCACAATCGTAAGGACAGCCGTGCAGTGTGGGCGTGTTGAAACGATGCGGAATTTCGCTGCGTTTATTATAATTGCGTAAACGTTTGTAATACTCAATATCTGTTGCTATCAACACTTTTTCGTGTCCGTGATCAGGACAATTTTTGAGCATGTAAACATTATTGTCCATGAACACAATTTTAGCGCTTACTCTTCTTAAGCACGATGAGCAGAGGCTTATGGTGTAGTCGTAATAGATCCAGTTTCTTTCAGGCATAATTTCTTTTTTTAATGAGCTCAAACGGTTTTACAAATACTTTCCAATAATAAAGCATTCCTGCAAAACAAGCTAATTGTATTGAGGAAAAGCCTGCAATTAAAAAGGGGTTTGGTTTTATAAACTCAAAACAAAAACGTTGTAATAAATAAAAGGCCATAAAAAGTTTAAATTTTGTTCCATCTTCATAACTGAATTTTTTTTCTCCTGCTCTTATCATTATCCAGATACAGATCAAAACAAAAATTTCATACAACTGAAGCGGGTGGCGTTTAATACCATCGCCAAAATCAATTCCGGTAAACAAAGAAGTTGCTTTTCCGTAAGTAGTTTCTTTAAGCCCTTCTGCAAAACAACCGATACGACCAATAATTAACGCAAGAATGATGGGATAAGTCATCATGTCTCCCGAAGATGTTTTTACTTTAATTAGTTTTTTTACTAATTCAACCCCAATCAGCCCACCAAGCATTCCGCCAACAACTGTTTTGTTTCCGAAAATAAAAAACACTTTGTTTGCAGCGCCCATAAAGAGCCGTGGATCTTCGGTAAGCGCAAGCAACCGGCTCCCGATTAATGCGCCACCCGCAGCACCCGCAATAATAAACAAACGCTGCAGGTCACTGATGCTGTCTTTATTTTTCTTTCTCAGGTAAGAATAATAACGATAGCCAATAAAAAATGCCAGCAATTCAGTTACAAGATGCGTGGAAATTTCTGTTTTACCGATGTGAATATTGAAAGGGAATTGCATCTGAAAGTAAAAATAGGTTTTATCTCTTTCATTCTACTTTTTTCAACAAATTTTGGGAAGATTATTTAGGTTTTATTTGGCAGAGGAGAGCTTTTGATCATCAGGTTTTTACTGAAAAACGTTTGCCTTTTTTTCGTAAATTCGCTCTCCGATTTTTAATCTTATGGACTATCATTTTAAAGACATTGAACAACGCTGGCAGAAATTCTGGGCAGAGAATAAAACTTTCAGAACAGAAGATGCTTCCGCAAAACCAAAATATTATGTGCTGGATATGTTTCCGTATCCGTCAGGCGCGGGTTTACACGTAGGCCATCCGCTCGGTTACATTGCTTCAGATATAGTGGCGCGGTATAAACGTCACAAAGGGTTTAATGTGTTGCATCCTATGGGATATGATTCTTTCGGTTTACCCGCAGAGCAATACGCTATACAAACAGGCCAACATCCTGCAATTACTACAGAGCAAAACATTAATCGCTATAGAGAACAATTAGACAAAATTGGTTTTTCTTTTGATTGGGAAAGAGAGGTAAGAACAAGCGATCCGGAATATTATAAATGGACGCAGTGGATCTTTATTCAGTTGTTCAACGCCTGGTACAATCCGCGCACAAATAAAACAGAACATATTGATTCGCTCATAAAAGTTTTCGAAACAGAAGGTTTTAAAGGAGATCACCATGATATTCTTACCGGAGACATAGAACATAATCTTGACGCTTTTACTTCTGAAGAATGGAAAAAATTTGATGAGAAAAAAAGATCAGATGTGCTGATGAATTTTCGCATTGCTTATTTGGGTGAAGCTTATGTAAACTGGTGTCCTGCATTAGGAACTGTGTTGGCAAACGATGAAGTAAAAGAAGGTGTTAGTGAACGTGGTGGATATCCCGTAGAAAAAAAATTAATGAAACAATGGAGCATGCGCATTACTGCATACTCGCAACGTTTGTTAGATGGTTTAGATAAAATTGACTGGACAGATTCGCTGAAAGAATCTCAGCGGAATTGGATTGGGAAGTCTGAGGGGACGAGCTTGCGTTTTAAAGTCCTTACCCCTAACCCCTCTCCACGGGAGAGGGGGACAAAGTTGTATTATCTTACGGCTGACGCCGATAAGGCTGCGCTTCTTTTGAAGCTGGCTAAGAATAATAGGAAAGGACCAACTCCATCTGAAGATATTTTGTGGCAGGCTTTGCGAAATCGAAAAGTTGGAGGATTTAAATTCAGAAGGCAACATCCGATTAAAATGTTTATTGCTGATTTTGTTTGTTTGGAAAAAAATATTGTAGTTGAGATTGATGGTGGTTACCATTTTACCGACGAGCAAAAAAAAGCAGATGAAATCAGAACAAGCGAATTAGAAATCGCACGATTCAAAGTGATTCGATTCACAAACGAAGAAGTTTTAAACGATCTCGATTCAGTATGTCAACAAATACGCCAAGTGTGTGAGGACTCCCCCTCTCCCATGGAGAGGGGGCCGGGGGGTGAGGACATTGAAGTTTTCACGACTCGTCCAGACACAATCTTCGGTGTTTCGTTTGTAACGCTTGCGCCTGAGCATGAATTGGTTTCTAAAATTACTACTGATGAATTTCGTTCTGCGGTTGATGCATACGTTACTATGGCTACAAACCGCAGCGAGCGCGATCGTATGGCCGATGTAAAAAATGTGAGCGGACAATTTACAGGTGCTTATGCAATTCATCCTTTTACAGGAAAAAATATTCCGGTTTATATTGGCGATTATGTGCTTGCCGGATACGGAACAGGAGCTGTAATGGCAGTACCCGCGCACGATGAACGCGATTTTAAATTCGCCACGCATTTTAAATTAGAAAAACCGCAAGTTATAACGCCAACGCGCGAGCATTCGTTCGAAGAAAACTCGTGGGATGAGAAAGAAGGAAAATTAGTTAATTCTGATTTTTTAAATGGATTGGAAGTAAAAGCCGCCATTAAAAAAGCAATAGAAAAAATTGAAGAGAAAAAAATTGGCAACGGTAAAATAAATTTCCGCTTGCGCGATGCCGTTTTTGGAAGACAACGTTATTGGGGAGAACCAATCCCAGTCTACTACAAAAACGGAATTCCGCATTGTATACCGGAAAATGAATTGCCGCTTGTTTTACCAGAAGTAGATAAATTTTTACCGACAGAAGATGGCGAACCACCTTTGGCAAGAGCAAAAGACTGGAAATATAAAGGAGAATTTGATTACGAACACACCACCATGCCAGGCTGGGCCGGAAGCAGCTGGTATTTTTTGCGTTACATGGATGCCAACAACAAAAACGAATTTGTTAGTAAAAACGCAGTAGATTATTGGGGAAGTGTTGATCTATATCTTGGCGGAAGCGAACACGCAACAGGACATTTATTGTACGTACGTTTCTGGACCATGGCATTAAAAGATCTTGGATTTATTAACGTGGAAGAGCCTGCGAAGAAATTGATTAACCAGGGGATGATACAGGGGAGAAGTAATTTCATTTACAAATTGAAGGATGAAAACAAATACGTTTCATTTGGGTTAAAAGATAAATATGAAACCCGAAGACTTTATATTGATGTAAATCTTGTAAGTAACGACGAGTTAAATTTAGAGGAATTTAAAAACTTAAAAAACAGTTACCTGGAAGATAATTGTAATGCGGAATTTATCTTAGAAGACGCTAAATATATTTGCGGATATGAAGTAGAAAAAATGTCAAAATCAAAATGGAACGTTGTAAGTCCAGATAAAATTTGCGCAGAATATGGAGCCGACTGCTTACGCCTCTACGAAATGTTCTTAGGCCCCTTAGAATTATCAAAGCCTTGGAACACGAACGGAATTACTGGCGTTTACGGCTTCTTAAAAAAATTGTGGAGATTATTTTACGCCTCAAACGATCAACGACAAACAACTAACGAAACAACGACAAACGACAAACAACTAACAGTTTCCGACGAAGCACCAACCAAGGAAGAATTAAAAACCTTACACAAAACCATAAAAAAAATTACAGAAGATATAGATCGTTTTTCTTTCAACACATCTGTAAGTAGTTTTATGATCTGTGTAAATGAACTAACAGAATTAAAATGCAACAAGCGCCAGATTCTGGAGCCGTTGTTAATTTTAATTTCACCTTACGCACCCCACATTTCAGAAGAACTTTGGAACAAACTCGGGCACAATGATTCAATCGCTTTCGAAAAATTTCCGGAATTTAATCCTGAATATTTGGTGGAGAGTAATTTTTCTTATCCCGTTTCTTTCAACGGCAAAACGCGTTTTCAATTAGAACTGCCTGTAAGTTTAACTGTGCAGGAAATTGAAAAAGAAGTAATGAGCAGGGAAGAGGTTAAGAAATATTTAGGCGATGCGACTCCTAAAAAAATTATTATTGTTCCTAAACGGATCATTAATATTGTGCATTAAACAATTTTTATTTTGCAAACGAAATGAGCGAAACAGAAAAAAAAGGATTGTCCATTATGCAAAAGACAGGTACTTTTTTACTTTGTCCTGCAATTATTTTTGGTTTGAGGTATGCGCCTCACGGTTGGCATTTAGGAGATACAAGAATAATAGGAGTTGCGGTTGCGGTTCCCCTACAGATCCTGATCTATCATCTTTTAAAAGCAAAACAGGAATTCAAAAAAAAAGACGAATTCAAACGCTGGACCGGAAATTCTTATGTTGTTACTGTAGCCTTAACAATTGTTATGGCTATACTAATTCCGGATTTTTGGGATTGAATTGAAACGAGAAATAATACTGAGGATATTTACCTTTGTTTTTAATTTGAGGAAGAAGTTGTTTTTCGCTTGGCCGTCCTGTCAGGGACGGAATGTTGGTAACCCACTAAACAAAAAGCAAGAGTCCTGTCAGGGACGAAATTGTAATTGTAGCCGATCTTTTTTCCGATCGCGTCCTTACAGGACTTATTAGTAAAAGCATTTGTCTAATTACCGATCTTTAGTCACTACGTGACCATCAAGCGGTGTAGCAAAATTTAAAAATGGATTGCCCTGTAAATAGGTATTTCTACCTGTTTTCTTAATTTTAAACGGCGTAAACAAACTTTGTAACGATAAAAGTATTTCTATTTTAAAAATCCCTTTATCTTTAAACGATAAAATTTTATTTATGAAAAAACATTTACTTTTGCTTTTTATTTTTCCGGCGCTCGTAACTTTTTCGCAAACAAATTCCGGCTCGTCTACTACTTACGATGATTTTACGCGTTTTGATATTGGTTACGAGGGAAATGGTGGTATGGCGCATAATGGCTGGCAAACAAATGCTGTAGCCATTGAGTTCGAAAAATCTTTTAAGACCTCTCCTTTTTCAAGAAATTACAGAGCAAGTTTCGGTTTATCGCAAAAAGGAAATTTTTATATGCACATGCCGGTTGGCCCTATTGCAGGTTTGCTTGCAGCCATTGTGGTTGCCAAAAGCAGCAGCAGCAATTCATGCGGCGGTATAGGCTTAAGCGCATTACTTTTTATTTTACCTGATGGATTTGGTTTTACTCCGTTGCAAACGGATAAAATGCACGTTGGTATTTACGCAAATTTCCTGGGTGTTGATTATTGTAATGATCCATACACCAATCCCAAAACCGGTGTAACCACAAACGGAACTTTTGATTATGCGCCCGATATTGGTGTAAGAACAAATATGTATTTCGGTAAAAAGTTTTTTGCTTTTGTACGTCTCTCAGGTAAATACTCTACAAGATTTGCTGGTTGGGGCGCACAGGGAACTGCAGGGGTTGGCTGGGATTTTGATAAAAATTAAATTGTTATTTTGAAA
>JACMLS010001085.1 GCA_014379485.1 Bacteroidia bacterium
GGATTTGAATTTCCATTTAATAACAGCCGCGAAGCAGGAGATTTCATTTGTGCTCTAAAAAAACATATCCAATAAATTTTATCCGTAAAACGAGTAAGATTTTCTTGCTTTTACTTCGAAAAAGAAGCGGGAAAATTTTGTTTTGAGAATTTAATTTATACATTTGAAATAACAAACCACCCAACTTTTGTTTCAGAAAAACCCTGAGACAAAAGTTGGGTTTTTTTATTTGTACTATTTCAGTAAAACGAAATGGCAATTTTTTTGAACTGTTTAAAATGTATTAACAACCAGAATAAAGTATAAACACCTAAACCAATGCACATGAAAAAAAACCTCAAACATGTAATACCTGCTTTAGCATTTGTATTACAATTTTATTCCGGCTTCAGCCAGACCTGGACCACTAGCTCTGCAACCGGAACCACAGTGCTCCTGACAGAGTTCAATGTACTGGGTACATCGGCAGCAACTCCATTAACAAAAAAAGACATTATGTTTTTTACAGATGGTAATGAAAGAATGAGATTAATGGGCGAACCCGGAGCCAATATCGGTTTTCTTGGATTAAACACTATTGCCCCCGACTTTATGCTTCACCTGGATGGTGATGGCGGAATTTTAAGTACAAACGGTGTCGTTGGCAGCGGAGTTCTTTTACCTAACGGTTTAACAGGAGCAAGAATGTTCTGGTATCCTAATAAGGCAGCCTTCAGAGCAGGAGAAGTGAGTGCTGCACAATGGGATAATTTGAATATTGGTACCCATTCCGCAGCTTTCAACAGTGAAAATACGGCTAGCGGAGATTACTCGTCTGCATTCGGCCTACTTTCAACTTCTTCAGGTCAATATTCATTTGCCACTGGGTTTCAAAACATATCGGGAGGAGCTGCCTCTTTTTCAGGAGGGCACATGACTACTGCATCAGGCACGTACTCATTTGCTTTTGGTGAAACTAATTTTTCAACCGGAAACTTGTCAACTACATTCGGTACAGAAGCGAGAGCAAGTGGAGGACTTGATTTTGCACTTGGAACCTGGGTTCAAAGCACTGCTAACAATTCATTTGTATTGGGTTCCGGCTATTCAATAGGAACCACACATTTGTTGAATAACATTCCAAATTCATTCATGATCGGTTTCAATAGTACAATTCCCACATTTTTTGTTGAATCAGACCCAATTCCAGGTTTAAATGCCTTGGGAAGAGTTGGAATTGCAACTACTACACCGCAAAGAAGATTAGATGTATTTGATAAAACAGACCCTCAACTCAGGCTGACGAATGCAACAAGCACTTTTTTTACGGATTTTCATTCAACAGGATTGGGAGACCTTGGTATTTTACCAAGCAATTCTCGCGTAGGTATTAACAATACAACTCCAGGTTTCAGTCTTGATGTAACAGGTACAGCGAGAGTGACAAACATGCCGCTTAATTCAACCGCAACAGATGTGGTTGTGAGCACAGGCCCCGGCGGACAATTATTTACTTTACCTATTAGCAGTTTACCAACAGGAAGCGGAAACGTAAACGCTTGTTCTTCTATTAATCCGGCATTTGTTGGATACCTTTCAAGGTGGACAGATGATGCTCCCGCAGAAATTTGCAATAGTATTGTATTCGATAACTTAACAAACGTTGGAATCGGAACAACTTCTATGATCGCAAAACTTCATGTACAAAATAATACAGGGCAGTTGGGCGGAGTGTTTCTTACAAATTTTCCAAACCCGCAAAACACAGGCGCTGCAGCTCTTGCCAATGGAGGAACAACCGGAAATACAGGTTTAATAGGTTATGCAATTGCAGCATCAAACACAGACGTGGGCGTTCAGGGTTTTGCATCCAGTGCTTCTGTAGTGTTACCTAACCAACCACCTTCTAATAAAGGCGGATTTTTTACTGCCAACGGAACAAATGTTAATGTTCTGAATTTTGGAGTGCACGGTGTTGCACAGGGGCCCGGTAAAAGAAATGTAGGTGGATTTTTTACCGCTGTAGGAGGAAACCAGAATATTGGCGTATACGGATCAGTAGCAACGAACTCGGGAATGTTTGGAGCCGGTTTGCCTCCAGGACCTAATTACGCAGGATATTTTAACGGTGATGTTTTAATAACCAATATGTACGGGCCTTCAGATAAAAATCTGAAAAAAGAAATAAATGAGATAAGTAATGCAACAGAACTGATTAATAAATTAAAGCCGGTTTCTTATCTTTTTGATACGGATAAAAACAAAAGCATTAATCTGCCAACCAAAAAACAATATGGTTTTATTTCGCAGGAAGTAGAAAAAATACTACCCGAACTTACTGCAAAAATGGTTCAACCGGCTGAATACGATACTTTAGGAAATCAAGTTGCGCCAGAAGTAGAATATCTCGGATTAAATTATCTTAATTTTATAGCAATTTTAACCAAAGCAACACAGGAACAACAAATTGTTATTGAACGTTTGCAAAAAGATAATCATCACCAGGATTCATTGATCA
>JACMLS010001086.1 GCA_014379485.1 Bacteroidia bacterium
ATATTGTTTACCTTTATAGTAAACGTAGCGTGCATGTGAAAATGGTTATAACAGATGTAAAAAACGGCGAAAAAATTGAGGCTCAAATTGAATCCTTAACAACGGAAGATTATAAACAAATAAGAAAAGACAAAAGGTTTAATTTTGACTGGGATACAGAAAAATATTCTGAGGTATTTAAACTGACGCTCGACAATCAGATTTTAGGTTTAATATCGTTAAAAACTGTTTTGGAACAATTATACATAGAAATAAATTTATTAGAAATAAGTCGTGAAAATGTGGGCAGGGAAAAGAAATATGAAAATATTGCAGGCTGTTTGATAGCTTACGCCTGTCGGCTTTCATTTAAAAGGGGCTGTGATGGTTTTGTTTGCCTGATACCAAAAACAGAACTAAAAGATCATTATAATAGACAATACGGCATGAAATTTATGGGATTAAAAAATTACACAGACTCGGAAAACTCAAAAAAATTGATAGAGCGGTATTTAGAAGATTAAAAGACACTATTTGATTCTGAAGCAAATATTTTTACGTTAAGGGGAAATTAAAATGAAAACGACGAAAAAAACAAAACCGCAAAAACTTACAAATACCGAATTGGCTGAATCATTTGTTTTTCCGCATGGATTAAGCAAAAAGGAAAAAGAACAAGCCGATAAATTATTCTGGGAAGAGCGTAAAAAGCTCCTGAGTCAAATGACAAATAAACAATTGCTTTTATCAAGGCTTCTTCAATTAAAGTATCAAATTGAAGATTATCTTAAAGAGCCTTCTTATAACGAAGATTATAGTTTTTCAACTGTACTTAAAAGGTACCTGGATATTATTGGTCGCAAAAAGAAAGATTTTGCAAAAGAGATAGATGTGCATGAAACCAAGTTAAGCCAGATCTTAACGAACAGGGTAGAACCAAATGAGAAAATGATGATACGCCTGGAGTTACACTCAAGCAATTTATTTCCGGCCATGTATTGGTTCAAACTACTTGAGAAAAAAAGAGAGTTTGAACTTGTGCACGATAACGCGATCAGAAAGGAAGAGAGCAAAAACGTGACGAATCGGCTAGAACTAAGCTATTAAGTTGAGAATATATGCTCATTCCTGAAATGTTTCTTTTCTTTGGCCTGTTTAGTGAGAAGTAACCCTATAAGCAGCTCCAGATTTACATCTTAGGATAGAACAACAGCGTGTATTTCGTTCCCATATTGGTGCGGCGCAGCAACACTGAACCATTTGGTGTTGTGGTTAAATACTGCCTGTCTGGTTTTTCAACCAGCGCGCTATTGTCAACGTCCAGCGGACTGATCTCGCTGCGGTCGTTGTAAAATGCCAGTTGGATCTTTACCGGGTATTGCAGTAAAAAGAATTCCGCATTCGGATTTTTAATGATCCTTGGCAGTGGCATGGGGTAGAAGGCTTTGTAATCACTGAGCATGTCGATGTTGGTCACTTTTCCTTTGCCGTCGAGCCGGTAAATGTTCACAGAAAGGTATTGGCGGTTCTTGCTGGCTTCGTCCCACCGTGTGCCCTGCATAATGATGTAACGCGTTTCGCCTGCCGTTGAAAAATAGATGGGAATGTATCTTTCTGGTAAGGCAGGTGCTGTGCCTACCCCGCTGGGAGCAACGGGTTGAAATGTTTTCACGAAGCCGGATTTTTCGGAACCTTTTTCTTCTTCGGTGAGCGGAAATAAACTCACAGCGGGTTTGCCTTTTTCTAAGAGGTGCATTTGCACGTAGGACTTGAAGAATTTTTCACGGTTATTACTCATCACCCACAATTTAGTGCCTTCGTACCA
>JACMLS010001087.1 GCA_014379485.1 Bacteroidia bacterium
GAATTAACCGAATTGCATGCCTGAATGAAAAAGAAGGCTAACAAAATATTAAGCCTTCCTTTTCATCTCACGACACATTGCACATCACAGAACCACCCCTGATTTGTGATAAAAGTAAAGAACGATTTTTCTTTTAATTGAAGTAAATATAAACCGAAAACGAAATAATTAAAGATTTGGTATAAAAAGTTTGTGTTAAATCAACAGAAAATACCCGAAATATCCGTATTACGGATAAAGATTTTATGTTCTAACAATTTTAATAGGGTAGAAAGGCACCCTCTCCTACTCCTTTATCAAACCATTCTTTACAGCAAACAACACCATACCCGCTACGTTGCGCGATCCGGTTTTTTTAAGAATGCTTTCTTTGTGAGAGTTTACAGTGCTGCCGGCAATAAAAAGTTTTTCGGCAATTTCTTTGCTGGTAAATTCTGCGCAGATCATTTGCAGTATTTCAATTTCGCGCTCGCTCAGTTCGTCGCCTTTTTTAAACGAGGGTTTTATTTTTTTATTTTCTACCAGGTTGCGCAAAATGGTTTTTGAAATGGCGGGGTTAAAATAATAACCGTTTTCCATTACGGCGTAAATGGCATCTACCACAATTTCTATATCGTAATCTTTCAGCAAAAAACCGTGTGCGCCTTTTTCTACCATGTGCAAAATAATTTCTTCGTCGTTGTGCATGGTAAGGATCAGGATCTTTATTTCCGGATATTTTTCGCGCAGCACGGCCGTAGTTTCTGCACCGTCAAGGCCCGGCATTTCATAATCGAGTAAAACAACATCAATATGTTTAGTCTTCAATTGTTCAAGCAGATTATTTCCGTTTACAGCCTCTACTGCAATCTGCAATTCGTCAAACTCTTTGAGCAGAGAGATCAGCCCGCGTCTGAATAATTGCTGATCGTCTGTAACAGCTATTTTAATTTTCTTTTTCCTCATGCAATGGTATTTCAATTGTTATCCGTGCTTCACTCTGTCCCACAGTAAAATATTGTATAGATGCTTTAATCATTTGTGCGCGGCTCTGTATGCTTTTCAATCCTATGCCCCGGTGTTCTTCGGTAAGTCTATAAATTTTTTCAGAAGTAATTCCTTCACCGTCATGTGCAATAAGAAGGCTTACATTTTTTTGGTTTCCGGCCAGGTGCAATTTTATTTTTGATGCGCGTGTATGTTTTACAATGTTGGTAATCACTTCCTGCGTAATGCGGTATAACTGCAATTCTGTTGCTGTTGGCAGTTTAAGCCCTTCACCTTCATTTACAAACTCAACAGCAATCTTGCCAGAGTTGTTTATGTGGCGGCACAATTCATTAATACCTTTTGCGTAACCCAATTTGCGCAGTGTGGGCGGCGCAAGGTCTCTTGCAATACCCCGTATGCCCTGTATACTTTCTTCAAGCAGTTTCAGGTTATCTTTCATAAGCTCGTTTACCAATTGCCCGTCATTGCTGTTGCGCGAAATTTTTGTAAGATTTAGTTTTATCACATTCAGCATAGTGCCTACATCATCGTGTATATTTTTGGCAATGCGTTCGCGTTCTTTTTCTTCTACCTGTATGGTAGCCTCTAATAATTCGCGCTGGTGCTTGTTCTCTGCCTCGCGCGCCAGGTTTTGCTGTGCCAGTACTTTTTTCTGATAGAGAAAAACAAAAACAATTATAGAAAGCGCAAGTATGATCATACCCAAACTACCGGCAAGAATCATAAGCGTAATAGTTGTATGGCTCATCGTTTCCATAATGCAAGACCAAAAAGAATATTCATTGCCACATTCAGTATATCATGTATGTGCCACATTCTATCAAAATAAACGTCAGAAAAACCCAACATATAATTACTGAAAATAAACAAAAAAAAGTTACCCGAAAAATAGATCAATACACCTGAGTTGAACCAGAACATGGGGTTATCAAAAAGATTTTTGTATTCTAACTTTTTAAGCAGAGAATAAAAGAAAAAAAGCGAATACAGCATAAGCACCAAAGATTCTGTGGCAGAAGAAATAGAATCTACACTGCTCAGCAGCTCAAAGAAAAACGAATCTACAAAAGCAAGGATCAGGAAAAGTATTGAAACTATAATGAGCGCAATCTTTACTCCTTTTTTTTCTGATTTAAAATAATAGACAGCGCTTAATAAAATAAATTCTGCCGGAGTAAAAACATGAAACACAAAAAGATTGTTGATACCATATTTGCCAAGTATTAAAGAGCAAAGGTCAGAGGCAAAGGCCAGAATAGAAAACAAAAATAAAACCCTCAGCTCGCGCGTAAGGGTTTTAAATCTTAACATTCCAATACAAACAAGTAATAAGGCAACTGTTATAGGTACATATTCAAAAATTATACTGATATAATTATTCTGCATTGCCGTTTAATGAATTGTCTTTTCCGCACCTTGGCGGACATGGATAAGATCGCTCTCCAATGATTCCATTTTCAAGATCGTTTCCATGATGGTCCACCCCGCACAAAATTAACTGTTGTACGCCTTTATCATCCAATGCATAGTAAATTCTTATCCCCAAACAATCCGGCTGGCCCAGAATTCTTAAAATGAGCCTTGAGCCAAAGAGATGGCCCTTAAGTTGCTTTGGATGAGCTTTTCTGTAATTGGCTGTCCATTCAGCAGCCAGTTTTAACGGAAATTCTTCCGCTTCGTTTCCTGTAATGTGCATAAGTTTTTGGTTTTTTGATCATGAAACAAAAGAGATTTTACAATTCTGATTCATGGGGGGTTTATAAAAAATTGTTGTGCGGAAGTTAAGTTCTCCCTAAAGGCAGGTACAGCGAAAAAAAAATGCCAAAAGAATCAACAGCATACAAATCAGCCACATGAAAAAATACCGGGATCAAAAAATCCGTATTTATAAGGATAAGAATCCGTATAAATACGGATAGCGAAAAACCCTTATAAATGCCTATGGTTTTTCTTTTTCAACCCTGCTACATTTGGCTAAATCTTGTTGTGGTGGTTAAAGATGATGGCAACGGTGCAAAGAAACATTCTGTAAGAAGCAGAGAAATTAAAATTACTCCTGCCGAAAGCCTGGAGTATTGGTGCAGGGAATTTTATTGCACTAAAAAAGACCTGCTCGATGCTGTTTCGAAGGTAGGCACTTCTGTTATTACCGTTGATGCGTATTTAAGTATGAATTTTAAGAAAGGAGAACGCCGCATGAGAAACAAAACAACAAGAGGCACTGCGTTTAAAGAAGAACTTGTGCAAAAGGTTTGGGAAAAAGCTGCACCTGCACCCGGCTTTGATCCGGAATTAGTACGCAAAGACCATTGCGGCGCGCTTATAAAACGCAGCATGTTTGGCCAGGCAAACGATTATTTGTCTATGGGCTGGGAAATTGATCATATAAAACCTGTTACAAAAGGCGGCAAAGACAATTTAGATAATCTGCAACCTCTGCAATGGGAAAACAATTTTGCAAAAGCTGAGTTCTATCCGTATTGGGATTGTTTGGTGAGTACAATTGCTATGAAATTTAATGGGTATGTGAAGTAACGTTGTTTGTTCTTATGAAAGAAAGTTTACTAATGGTTGGAAGATTGGAAAGGTGGAAGATTGGGTTGTTTACTCTGAAGGGGATTTTTTTTATTTCTCTTTATCGAAAACCAAACACAACCTTCCATTCTTCCATCATTCCACCCATTGCAAAACACAGGTAATTAAATCAATTGGATGTAATCTTCTGATAATAAAACACCGCAGTCTGGCGGCTCTTATATTGTTAGGGTGGTTTAGCGCTTTGGCTGCGGTTGTTTTTTTTTGAGGGACGAGAGAAAGGGACGAAGGACGAGTGATGGGTGAACAGAAATAAATTTTTATATGGAATCAAAAATAAAAAAGACAAAAAAAAGTAAGCAGAAAAGCCTTGCAAAAAAATTAGGCAAAACCGGAACAGCGATTGTTGCCGTACTCACTTTTATAGGCGCTTCTTTTGGCGCATGGCAAGCCTATAAATATGTAAACACCAAAAATGCAGCCGGCGCATGGAAAATTAAACTCACCACCACAAAAAGTTCTTATAAACCCTACATAGGAGAAACTATGGGAATAAAAATTTTCCTGAAACAAGATGGTGAAAATATAACAGGCACCGGAGAAAAATGGGATTACAACGGAGCAATACTGCCATATGATCAGCACCGCAAACTCGAATTAGAAGGCACAGTAGACGGCAAAGAATTAAAAATAAATTATATTTTACACGGAGCCAAACGCGAGTCGCGCGGAATTTTTAATCTGATAGTAACAGAAGGCGAAAAAAAACTGGAAGGAACTTTTTTAGGTACGGCTGGCGATGCGAGTGGAATTGTTGAGGGTGGAAGGGAGTGAAGAGAAAGGGGCGAAGGACTGGGGATGAGTGAGAGAGTGAAAGTTGAAAGTTATGGGTTGGAGATTGAGGTCCTACAATTTAAATCTTACATTCAGAACACCACCTGCCCACATTTTTTACAATCTTGGTATTCTCCAATCAGGTATGGCCCTTTGCACATTGCCATTTCATTAAAGTGCGGTTATTTATATAATCTTTACTTAAAAGTTTGCCTCCAGCAGCACAAGGCCCAAAATCACACAAAAAGTATGACACATTTTGTGTGATTTTTAAAAAAGAGTTTGCGTTCCGAAAAAACTACCTTATGAAACAACAAGAGATCCGCTTTGATCTGCCGGAGCATACATTACACGCACATTTACTAAATAATTTCTTCCCTTAACAAGCGGCAAAGCTATTTTGGCGTTTTTTTCGAGGCCGCTGTCATCATCGCCGGCCATGTAATAGGTTTCTGTTTTTGTTTTTTCAGAAATTACCATTACAGTATCTAACTTGCCTACTGTTTGAAAAGTGTATTTTTTTGTAGAGGGTGCTGTAAAAATAAAATCACTTTGTCCGCCAGTGCCTGCGTTAATTGTTACAGATTTGTGCAACTGAAGTTTTGATTTTTTGGAGATAGGCGGATAAAAAGATTTTACACCTTTAATATCATTTGCCGAAATAATTCCCGGAGGAAAAATTCCTGGCCTGTATGCCGCAGGTTCTAAAACAAGGCCGGCACCAAATTCATACTCCATAATAGATTTAGGATCCCAGGCAGTACCTTTTACCTGGTTAGCAGGCATTTTATCAATGATATTACTATTAATTTCTTTTTTAGACCACTTGTTTGGCGGACCAGAAAATTCTTTATAAACCGCTTCCTTATCCCACTCAATACCAGAAAATGGGCTTTGATGTTCGTGCTGAAAACCTATGGCGTGTCCAATCTCATGCAAAGCAGTAGCCATTCCCTCTGCATCTTTTACAAGATCAATTCCAAAATTCATTGTTCTTTCATTTTTAGCTGCGTCTAAAATTTCGCGCCCCACCCATGACCAGGAATCTTCTTTATGATCAAAACCAATTCTTACCAGCGAATCTTCTTTAGTAGAAACCTCTTTAAACGAAATACCAATACCAAGTTTTTTCCAGATCTGAAAAGCCTGCCTCACCACTTTTTTTTGAGATTCAGCGCCTTCAATAAACATATATGTAATCTCTGTACCATTTACCCATTTTAAACTGCTGGAAAGAATTGCATTTCTTCTATGCTCTGTTACACCGGCTTTAAAAATTCTTTTAACAGTGGCTGGTTGCCTGCAGTGTTTTATTTTTACACTTTTTTCTTTTTTTGTTTTCATATGTACAGATTTTACTTGTTGGCTTTTTTTGGATTGTTGGTTTCGTTTCATCTAATTTACAGTTTTTTATTTCAAAATTCAAACTGTTTTAATTGCAAACAACAACTGCCACAAAGCCGGCGTAACAATTCCATCTGCAGTAATTTTTTGACTTGTCTGATAATTTTTTACAGCGGTTTCAGTATTGTTGCCAAATTTTCCGTCAACACCTTTTGTATCAAAACCAAGTGCGGTTAATTTTTCCTGCAGCGCAACTACTTTATCAAAATAGGTAAGAGATTTTGAAATTGTTTTTAAACCGGCAAGGTTCCAAAGGTCTGCAAGTGTTCCATAAAAATAATCTGAGTCAACCGGCGTTATACCTGCAAAATTTCCTTGTGCAGAATATTGCCAGATACTTAGTTTTTGCCAGCCACCAAAAAGTGCGGGCGGTGTTGCAGAATATTTTGCAACCCACAACGGCGAATCTGTAAAGAGCCCAGAGTTGCCAAGATATGTTTTCCAGAAAGGGCCACCGGTATAAATAACAGGCTTTACTCCGAATGCAGCAGTAACTGTATCTATCCAGATCTTTACATTGGCAACATAGGTTTGCACATTTACAGTGGCATCAGAAGTTTCAATATCCAGCATAGGCGGCAGGTCTTTTCCGCTTACAGGTTTTACTGTGCTGATAAAAAAATCTGCCTGCGCTTTAGGATCTTGTGTGGGTCTGAAAAAATGGTACGCACCTTTCATAACAGAAGTTTTGCCAACACCCGCCCATTGTGTTGCGAAGGCAGTTGAAACAAGTGTGGTGCCGTCTGTTGCTTTAATGTAACAGAACGCAATGCCCGATGAATTAAAAAGCGAATAATCTTTTACATTCTGGTAGCGCGATATGTCTATTCCTTGCAGCATGGTTATTGGGTTTTGGTATGAATAATTTTATTTTGTATCATTAAGAAATTCAATTCTTCTTCATAAAATCTTTTGTCTCAATCCATTTATCAAAACGCACCAGCTCATGCCCGTAAGGTTTCCAGGCCAGTTCTCCTTCTCCCTCTTTTAATAATTTTATAAGGTTTGCCTGTTCTTTGCGGGTTTTTACAAAATCAAAACGCGAGGCGGCAAGGTGTTTCATAATGCCGCAAATAATTAAAAGCCTTTTATCTGTATGCTCAAAATATTTTGCGCTGCGGTAAAAGAATTTTCTGAGGGCTTCTGAGCGCATGTTCAGCATTTCCCATTTCTGTTGTTCTGCAATACACATTATATTCAGCACAATACTATATACCTCCTGGCAGCAATGCGGTTTGCGGCTGAATTTTATTTCGGCAAGCGATTTTTCTGCTGCTGCGTATTGCGAAGAAAGAAACTGGGCGGTTGCTTTAAAATAATTCCATTTAAATTTAAGAAAAGCGTTTTCTTTAAGCGCAGAAGAATAGGAAATGGTAAGCAGAATGGTTTTCAGCTTCTCAGGCAAAGAACAATGCAGTGCAGAAACAAAAATGTTTTCAAGAATAAAAAAATCATCTACCGCACATTTTTTTATTTCTTCTTCGGTTAAACTTCCAAGAATTTTTTGCGCAGCAATTTTTTCTCCCTCTAATATTTTAACAAGTGCGTTGCATGCTTTTACATTTCCCGAAAGAAAATCATCATCAAACACTTTATTCTTTAAAAGCACCTTATTAAGTTCTGAAATGTAAAAGAGTACCTTTCTTATATCTGAACGGTACAACTCAATATGAAGCCTTGCCAGATGATAATAGTACTCTACCCTTTCAGAAACTATTTTTTTTCTTTTCCGGTCAATAACTCCCGCCCTCAGTTCCCATTCTTCCAACTGAGCTTCAGATGGCAAAACCCCGCTCAGCCCCGGCTTTCTTGTTTCGTAAAAAAGCATTTTAACAGTGGTAAAAAGATGCATTTTTTCCATGCACACTTTCATTTTTTCCATCACCACACCAAAATCCTTTCCATAAAAACCATTCCCAAGTATATACTGCTCACATACAATAAACTGTTCTGCAAAAAGTTCATTCCGCTCAGCAATTTTCATGGCCTTAATACCTGTTACGCCGGCTTCTTTGTACATTTTCTTACCAACCAGGTGTATCATTTCAATTACTAATTTGCGGCAAGTCTCAGATTCCTTTAAAAAATCTTTTCCGCAGTGGTTATCTGTAGAAAGGTTGATTGCATTCAGCGAATTATCCTTATTGCGGATATTTGAATATGCCGCCTCTACTCCCTTAACTCCTTTTTCTTTCGTTTTTGATTTTAGTCCGGGTACTTGCTTATCTATTAAAGTGGTAAACGGTTTTTTTTCATTTGAATGTTTCTTTTTTGAATAACGGCTCTCCATTATCTCTCTCATCTTCTTTTCAGAAGCACTCGTCCGTTCAACAGATTTTTTCAGATTCCCCATATTTTTTTTCTCAGGCACTTCTATAAATGAAAAAACCCGTTCTGTACTCGGATTTTTACATCTGAGCACAGAACGGGTGGTTCGAGAGCTAAAATAACATTAATTTTCTAATCCAAAATTCTTTTGTCGCAATTCTGCTAAACTTTTTAATTTTTTTAGCGTTTTTAAACCACCCTACCCTATCCGGAATACATTTAAAAACAAGGCAATTCTTAAATTCTTCCTTTTTAAAAGGATTTAAATGATTCTTATTTAAATCAATTCAAAAATTTATTTTATCTTTGTCTTATTAAATAAACACTTTTTACCCCCTGTTCTTTTTTCAGCTTAAAAATTCTTCACATTTAAAATAATGTACGCAGGGGCGCAAGCCCGTAAACCACCCGTACAGGTACAATGCCCGGTTCGCCGGGCATCTGTATTTATAACAGTACCAGCTATTAAAAACGAATTGGACGTTCTCAGAAGTGCAAAATACAGGTAAATAAAAAAGGTCTCATTTCTGAAACCTTTTTTTTTCTCAACATACTCTATTAAGCATTACATCTTAATAATTATAAATTCTGTTCTCCTGTTTTCCTGGTGCTGATCTTCTGTACAGGTAGATTTTACAGTGCCCTCGCAGGCACAATCGTTTTTCAGTTTAGATTCGCCATAACCTTTGCCCGAAATACGTTCAGGATTGGTGATGCGTTTTTTTACATACTCTGCAGATGCTTTTGCGCGGTTGTCAGACAACTTTGTGTTTGCAGCGGCTGTACCTCTGCAATCTGTATGAGAACCCAGTTCAATTACCATGGTGGAATTTTCGTTCATCACCTTTACAATTTTTTCAAGCTCTGTAGAGGCTGCCGGGCGGATTGTGTATTTTCCGAGATCAAAATAAATTGGTTTTATGTTGATGAGTTTTGCAAGATCAGTTCCTACAGCAACTTTGTCAAGCGAAAGATCCATTTCGCTCTGAATGTTGTATTGGCCTTCTTTGTCAAGCGATTTGTTGTAGGTAACAGTTTTTGTAAGGTAACCGTCTTTTTCCAAAACAATATTATAGCTCACGCGATCATTCAGTTTATTTTCTGAAAGAACTTTTCTGAAATCTCCGCTTGCAGGCGTAACAATTTTTTCTTCTTTGCCGGAAATATTGTTAACTAATTTTATTTTTACTCCTTCAATCGGCGTTGTAGTTCCTTTTTCTGTAATGAGTGCATACAAACAAAGTCCCGGATCTTTTTCAAGTACAACATCAGCAACAATCACATCTTCTTTGCTTTCTGTTGAAACAGGAGTGTTCCCTTCAAAATAAGTTGTTTTGCTTCCGTTCAGTTTAAATTTTTTATCGGCTTCCGTTTCAAAAGAATAAGAACCATCAGTTCCTGTTGTAACTGCTCCTATTTCTTTTCCCTCATCATCCGTTAATTTTACGAGTGTTGCAGCAACAATGTTCCCGGTTTTATCTTTTGCAGTTCCTTTAATTGTTTTTCCGAATTTAAACGGCTTCAGTAAATTAAAAGCGTAAATATCATCGTCTCCTTTTCCTCCAGTTCTGTTAGAAGAAAAGTATCCTGATTTCATTTGTTTATCTAGGATCAAAGAAAAATCATCTCTGCTTGTGTTTACCGGCGCACCTAAATTTCTTATAGGTCCAAAACCCGTTGGTTTTATTTGCGACAGAAAAATATCAAGACCTCCTAAAC
>JACMLS010001088.1 GCA_014379485.1 Bacteroidia bacterium
AAATCTAAAAACAAGAAGGGCTTTCTTATGCTGCTTAAGTAATTCAACGCGATTTCATTTTCATTTCGGACCGGTAAAACAAAGCAACAGGTTTTTCTCTGCTCCCAAAATTTCTGCACTTCATACAATTAACGGCACACTTCACACAATTTCAAAGAATATGACTTTAATTCTTTTTAATTTTAAGTACATATTCTAAAAAACCTGCCTCATGAAAGTAGCTATCCCCAATTTTAAAAACGCGATTTTAGTTATCATCGCTTTTTTTTCTTTACAATATAAAGCCCAGCAATGGCTTGAAGAACCTTACCTTGAAAAAAAGAGCGGGGCCGAAAAAGATAAGCCGTATAATTTTTACGAGATCCAAAAAGCCTTTTATAAATACGCCGCGGAGCAGTATGAAAAAGACACACTTACAGAAGGAGAAAACAGGGGACATTTTAAAGGCTACAATCAATTTAAAAGATGGGAGTGGTTTAATGAGCAACGTGTTTTTGCAAACGGCGAGTTTCCTGATGTTGATATGTATATGCACGAGTTTGAAAACAAAGCATCTCAGCGAATGGCTACTTCAGTTAACAGCAACACGGCAAACTGGACAAATATGGGATTCAGCACAATTCCTGGGGGCAGCTCTGCAGGAGCAGGGCGAATTAATTGCATGGCTTTTATGCCGGGAAACTCAAACACTTTTTTTATTGGAACCGCATGCGGAGGGGTTTGGAAAACAACGAACGGAGGAAACACCTGGGCTGTTTTAAATACAGATAATCTTCCTTCGCTTAGTATAGCCAGTATAGTAATTGATCCTATAAACACCAACAACATTTACATTGCCACCGGAGATAATTTTGCCGGCATACCTAATTATTTTAAAACATTGCAAGGACATTTCAGCGCAGGAATTTATAAATCTACAGACGGAGGTCTGAGTTGGAATGTAACGGGTTTATCTTACAATCAATCTCAGCTTATGTATCCGCAGGAAATGATAATTGATCCTGTAAATCCTGCAATACTAATGTTAGTATCAAATACAGGTATCTGGAGAACAACCAATAGTGGAACCAACTGGACAAATGTACAGGCAGGTAATTTTTATAGCATTGCCTTTAATCCCCTCAACAGAAATGTTGTGTATGCTTCTAACGGCACAGGGCTCTGGCGTTCAAACAACAATGGTGTAAACTGGGTGTATAAAGCCGGAGGTTACTCAAACGGAACAGCCGGGCGTGTTACACTTGGCGTTACAGAAGCAGACACCAGTTATATTTATTTGTGGGGCCCTACTGCCGGATTCAAAAGATCAATTAATGGCGGCACATCGTTTTCTACAATGACGAGTCCGGATGCAATGACTGTACCTTACGGATATTATGATCGGGGAGTAACGGTTTCTCACACTAATAAAATGGAAGTGCATGTGGCCGGTGTAAGCACGGCAAAAACACTCAATGGCGGAACCTCCTGGGCCGCTTCTTCTGACTACACCAGTTATCTTAACGCAAATTATATTCATCAGGATGCAAAAAGAATGTATTATGAACCCGGCAGCGGATCTAAAATTTACGCTGTTACAGATGGAGGAATTTTTGTTTCATTAAATGATGGTACTAACTGGACAAACATTAGCCATGGATTGCAGATAAGCGAAATATACCGCATAGCAGGTAATCCTAATAACAGCGATACTGTTTATTATGGAACGCAGGATTGCGCTACTAACAGATGGGACGGAACCAACACTACAATTACTCAGGTATATGGTTCAGACGGATTTCAGCCTTTGGTGGATTACACCGATTCGCGTATTGTTTTTGCGCAATCTCCAAATGGAAACCTGCAAAAATCTACAGATTTCGGACAAAATTTTGTTCTGGCATCTCCGGGCCAGGCCATGTGGAATGCGCCATACGTGATGAACCCGAAAAACCATTTAACAATGTACTTCGGCGCCAAGCTTGCTGTTAGAAAAACAACAGTGGGCGCAACTTTCGGTAGCTGGTATTCAATTTCTACCGGAAAAGTAGATTCTGTAATTGCACTTGCAATAACTAAAGCCGACACAAATTATATTTATGCAGCAAAATTAAGGCACATTGTAAGAACAAAAGACGGAGGAAATGATTGGGATACAATTACCGGAACAATTCCTACACAGACCGGTATGCTTACATCTGCTGGCATTTCATATATTGTCGTTAGTCCAACCGATCCAAATAAACTTTATGTAACCTTATCGGGTTACGTTGCAGGTACAAAAGTATACATGTCAGCCAATGCAGGAAATACCTGGACGAACTATTCGGGCACCCTGCCCAACGTTCCTGTTAACTGCATAACTTATGTTGAAGGAAGTAAAGATGCTGTTTACGTTGGTACAGACCTGGGAGTTTATTACAGGGATTCAACTATGAATGATTGGTTACCGTTCAATACAGGTTTACCGAATGTAATAATTAACCAGCTTGAAATTTATTATCCGACAATGAAATTAAGAGCGGGTACTTATGGAAGAGGTTTGTGGCAATCAGATTTAGTAATGCCGGTAAGCGCATTCACAACACCTGCAATCAACTGCACAGGAACAGCAATTAATTTTACAGATCAAACAAGCGGTTCACCAACCACATGGTCCTGGACATTTGCCGGAGGAATTCCTGCAACTTCAACGGTTCAGAATCCATCAGTAAGTTTTTCTACACCAGGTGTTCATAATGTTACCCTTATTTCAACCAACACTAACGGAGCGGACACTATTACAATTCCTGTAACTGTAAATACGCTACCATCTGCAACCGTTTCTGCAGGAGGCCCCACTACTTTTTGCCAGGGAAATTCTGTTACACTTTCATCAAGCGCAGGTAGTTCCTATTTATGGAGTAATGGTGCCACTACACAGACAACAAATATTTCTACCAACGGAAATTATTCTGTTACAGTTACAGCCGCCAATGGTTGTTCTGCAACATCTTCTGCAACTGCGGTTACTGTTAACACGCTTCCTGCTGCAACAATTTCTGCTGGTGGCCCAACAACTTTTTGCCAGGGAAATTCTGTTACACTTTCATCAAGCGCAGGTAACTCTTATTTGTGGAGCAATGGTGCAACAACGCAAACAACAATTATTTCTACCAGCGGAAATTATTCTGTTACAGTTACAGGCGCAAACGGATGTTCAGCAACATCTTCTGTTACCTCTGTCACAGAAAATATTCCTCAAAACAATTTAGCAATTACAAACAATGCAGATACACTTTTTTCGCCCTACAATACACAGGTTTATTGGTACCTGGTTGGAAATAGTGCCCCTGTTGACTCAGGAACTTTTTATCTGTGTGGTTTGCCCGGAAATTATTTCACTACGGGTATTGATATAAATGGATGCCCTGCAACAAGCGACACTGTTTTCAGTAATTGCATTACCTCTCTTTCTCAAAACAATTCTTCCGGTGGTTTTGGTATTTTTCCTAATCCTGCCAGTGACCAGGTAACTCTTAGCGGAACGGGGCTTGCAGGAACTGAATTAAAGCTGGAGCTCAAAAATTCTATTGGACAGTTGGTTTATTCTGAAACGATCATCGTAAAAAATGAACAGGTCAAAAAAACAATTTCGCTTTCAGAACTTGCAGTGGGTGTCTATTTTCTTACAATAGACCAGGAAAACAAAAAAACTGTTCTGAAAATTTTTAAACAGAACTGATAAGAAAAAAACAGGCTTGTTTGAAAAAAGCAAGCCTGTTTTCTTTTTACAATTCCAATGAATAATAAAATACATAAAGCCGGCATCAGGGACTCCATTGAACAAATGCATGAGATCTGCTTAAGAATTCCGTACAAAAAATTATTTCGAAACGCTTGTCAGTACTTCAGGGCAAGAAAAGTAACCACTTATCAAATCACATATTTATTATTCCTGCTACAAATTTTGTTTATTCCAACTGATTGTGACACGCAGAGTATTTAATATAAATAACACCCATTTAATCTGTGAAAAAACCCGTGAAATCAGTGGCATGGAAAAAGTGTTTCAATTAACAGCTACCGCAAAATTCCTGATCAGAAAGCGCGAATCTTTTACACTCACGCTCTCAAGAGAATCAGAATATCCTGAATCAACAAGTATTTCGTTTTCTTTTACAGGATCTCTTTTACCATCCGGCTTAAACACAAAAAAAGAAATAACTACAATTAAAAGTAAAGCGACCTGGTAAAATTTAAGTTTAAAATTCAACAGAGCAATCACTGCGTTTCCAAAAGAAATTTTTTCTCTTTCCGTCTTTTTTCTCTGTGCCACTTTATTCCTGAGTTTGTCAAGCACTTCCTTATCGAGTTCGGGAATTTCTTTTGCGTCTAATTTCATATTACGCTTAAACAGATCTTCCGGGTTTTTGTTAGTTTCCATATTTTTAATTTACAGGATTAAAGACTTTTAGTTTTTCTGAAAGGATTTTCTGTGTATAAAACAATCTTGATTTTACTGTTCCCTCTGAGCAATTCATGATCTCCGCAATTTCTTTTAGTGAGTGTTCTTCCTGGTACCTCAGTACAAACGTGTGCGCTTTTTCTGCCGGAAGATCTGATAATACTTCGTTGAGTGAATTTCGGAAAGTTGTGCTGTCGATATTCCCAGCCAGACTAAAAAAAGTTTCTTCAGAAAAAGGCTCAGTATATTTTAATTCTTCGTGCGCGTCTTTAATAATTTCCTGTTTACGATACTGATTTTTGCAGGCGTTGTAGGCAACAGAAAAAATCCAGGTCCTGAAAATTTTTGTTCCGTCAAACAACTCAGGATGTTCGATCACTTTTAAAAAAAGTTCCTGCAAAGCATCTTTGGCCTTTTCCCTGTCAAACCTAAGCATCCGCACAAAATAACCCATCAGTCTTTTATTGTACCGCGTATACAATTCATCAAAAGCAGAAACTTCACCGTTTCTAAGGTGAAGCATCAGCTCCTCATCACTCTGCAAAACAAATTTGTTTACCATCTTCTTATTTTGCTTCCAGGAATTCTTTCATTTCTTTTTCTTTGCCGGCCTTAAGCGCGTGCTCCATGCAAAACTCACGGTAAAAATCTATACGCGGCTTGCTCTCACCCATACTCCTGTAATGTTTATACAACATCGCGAAAGGAATTGTGTAGTTGGTATTAAAGCATTCTGCCAGTTGCTCAGAATCAGGTTTACTTTCCGTTAAACCATTATTCAGATAATCTAAGTGAAATTTATTTTCTATGTTATTTTTTAATTTGGAAATATTCTCAATGCGTGTTGTGCTGAATTGACTGGCCAGGCCTGTACAATACAAACTATCTTCAAAAATTCCTTCAGCATTTGCAGTGATGGCAAAGAAAACCGGCACCTCAGGATATTTTTTATTTAACTCCAGTACCAGCTCCTTTACAAAATCATTTTGGTTAAACCCTTTCAGCTTTTCATAGAACTGATCGGCAAGCACAATATTCTTCTGCTTAAGCATACGTTTAAGAAAAGCTGTGTGACCACCCGCAAGAGAAATATTAATTACGGTTAGATCAGCCCTTGTACCTTTTACCTGTTGCAGCATCCAGGCCGGAAAAGTGTCGTTATCTCCCCCCGTAAATAAAATTGAGTTTTTATCTGCAGACATCAACATATTGTAGTTTGCTTCCAGTACAGAAATATCGTACACCCCCGAAGAAAAAAGCCTGCTGTAATACTCCTTAAGCTT